>JAYTBF010000087.1:0-12286 GCA_043737175.1 Burkholderiales bacterium | reverse complement strand
AGCGGGCGCGCGGGGCAGGCGCCATTATCCGGGATTTCTACGTGGCGAGAGCGCGCCGCATATTGCCCGCGCTGATCGTGTTATGCGCTGCGTTGCTCGCGCTTGGCTGGTGGGTGTTGGTACCCATGAACTACCGCATGCTTGGCAGCCATGTCGTGGCCGCCCTCGCGTTTGTTTCAAACATCAAATTCTGGCGGGAGACAAGTTACTTCGCTGGAGCTTCCAATGAAAACTGGCTACTTCACACCTGGTCGCTGGCGGTAGAGTGGCAGTTTTACCTCTTGCTGCCACTCGCGCTACTTGTGGTGTGGAAGCTCCGCCCTACCCGTCTCACCCTCGCCATCGCCATCTCGTTGGGGCTGCTGGTGTCGTTCGCTTTGTCGGTGGTATTAACACCGCGAATGCCGAGTGCGGCCTTTTACCTGTTACCGACCCGCGCATGGGAATTGCTGGCAGGGGGCTTGGTGTTTCTTCTGGAGAACAGGCTCGCGTTTACGCCACGCCAACGGACTCTGATGGAGACAGTTGGGTTCGGTGCAGTGATTGCGGCTATCGTTGGTTTTGATTCTTCCTCGGAATGGCCGGGATGGCGAGCACATGTACCGGTCATCGGCTCGGTGCTGGTGCTGCTGGCCGCACAATCGCGCTCGCTATGGACGGACGCCGCTTTTGCCCAATGGATTGGCACGCGGTCGTACTCTATCTATTTGTGGCATTGGCCGATCGTCGTGGCGCTGGTCTACATGGGGCGGGAGACTGAGCCTGTCGCCATTTTCGCCGGTCTGGCATTGACGCTGATTTTGGGGCATCTATCGTATCGCTGGATAGAAGATCCGACGGCAGTGCAGCAGCCAGCCAAGCGCCCTCCGTATTGGCGGCGGGTGGCGGTGTGCGGGACGATTGCGGTGGTGATATCCGCTGGTTTCATCATCTGGAAAGGCGGGGTCGTGGGCCGGTTCCCCCAGGACATCGAGCTTGCGGCCGCTGAGGCAGGCAATCGTAATCCCCGCAGGGTGGAGTGCCGACCAAAGCCCGATGGCGATTCGCCGTCCTGCATGTATGGCGGAGGTCAGCTCCGCGCGATCCTGATTGGCGATAGTCATGCAGATGCCGTCGCGACATCCCTGGCGGTGGCGGCTGTGGCTGCGAATCCGAATGATGGTGTGATGAAATGGTATTACGATGGATGTCCGACTTTATTTGGCGTGATATCAAACCTGCATGGCCCCGGACAAGGGATGTTCAAATGTGGCAAATTTCTGGAGGGACTACGCCAAAAATTGCTCGGTATGCCCAAAAATATTCCCGTCATCATCGTGAATCGAACCACACTCTATGCAGTGGGCTTCAATGAACCGTGGGAAAAGTACGCAAATACCAATACGCCTGCGGTTTATTTCTCCAAGCCTTACGCCGCCGCCAATAAGGCATTCAGGGCAGAATTCGCTGAACATCTGGTTAGCACCGCCTGCCAGATTGCAGCGGTGCGTGCCGTTTATATGGTGCGGCCTTTTCCGGAGATGGGTGTGGATGTACCCAAAGCGACGCAAGCCGGGATTTTTGGTACGCAAAAAGAAGTCTCGATCTCACTGGCTGAATACCACCAACGACACGCCTTTGTATGGGCCGCACAAGACGTTGCGCAGGAGCACTGTGGTGTGAGAATCCTCGATCCCTTGCCCTATCTGTGTCGGGATGGCCGCTGCCGAGGGAGTGACGGAGCAGGCCGACCTATTTATTATGACGACGATCACCTGAGTGAATTCGGTAACAAGCGCCTTGTACCGATGTTCGCCGAGGTGTTTCGATAGCGGTGAGTGATGCCATACTGCGTAACCCTGAAAGCCAGCGCGAGTCGTTCAGGGTTGCCAATAGTTGTATTGCTGGCGACCATGTATTTTGAACGTGGTTGAGAAATCTGCTCTCACTTACGCAAACCCTTCAAAGCCGCGCCCACATTGACTTTCCAGCCTCACCTATACTAAAGAGAGCGTAGGGTCTACCCTGCGGCAACTGCCTTCGGTAACCTTAAATGTGAGTCAATTTGCCCAATGCAAATTGCGATTGACACCAATAAACAACTGCTATTTAATCGGCAGTCATATAATCGTTCATTAGTTGAACGCATAAAAATAATATTCACTTCGCGCAGATGCTCAATGTCAACTTCCACGCCATCCTACGTTGAATCACCCATTGGAGAAACCCACCTCCGGTTGCTCAGGCTGCTTGACGACTGCCCGGAGCTGAGCCAGCGCGACCTCTCCCGCGAACTCGGCATGAGCTAGGGCAAGGTGAATTACTGCCTGAACGCCCTGGTGAACAAGGGCCTGGTAAAGGTGGGTAACTTTCGCAACAGCGACAACAAACTCAGCTACGCGTATCTACTCACGCCGCGCGGCATCAAAAGCAAAGCCGTTGTCACCGCACATTTTTTGCAGCGCAAGATGGCAGAGTACGAAGCGCTGAAGACGGAGATTGCCGCCCTCAAGCGCGAGGTGGCGCAAAACGACACGGTCAACGTCGTTTCAAATCCAACCAACGCTGCCGCCGACGCGGCCACCAACGCCGCGACTACCACAGCCACCAAAGCAGCGACCAACTCACTTTCCAACTCAGTTTCCAACCGGAGCAGCCGCAAATGAACGCTTGGTACGCCGTCATGTGTAAGCCGCGCCAAGAAACGCTGGCCGAGGCGAACCTTGTTAACCAAGGCTACCAAGTATTTCTGCCGCGTTTAGCCACGCAGGTACGTCGCGCCGGCAAGTGGATCGAAACTATTGAGCCGCTGTTTCCGCGCTACCTATTTGTTTCACCAAAAAATGAGCGTCAAAGCCTCGCACCGGTGCGCTCCACATTAGGTGTGACGTCATTGGTGAAGTTCGGCAGCCAACCGGCGACGATCCCCGCAGACGCTGTCGCGTCACTCCGTTCGCAGCACGACACCAACACCGGCGCGTGTGCCAGCCGCAGCGTTTTTGCGCCAGATACGCCGGTGAAGTTTCAAAACGGGCCGTTTGCGGGCCTCGAAGGGGTATTTGCGGCAGAGACGGCAGACGCTCGTGTATTTGTGCTGCTCGATTTTTTGGGCAAGGTGAACAAGGTAAAAGTCTCACGCGATTGTTTGGTGCTCGCCGGGTAGCGAGGCGCATGCACCGCGTTTGCGGGATTTGTTGTTGCATCAGTTGCAAGTAGCACCGCCCTGCCATAAGTTGGACGACAGGGCGAACAAATCAAACTGTGCGAAACACAAACGTGTATTGCAGGGCGGTAGCGTGCCGGTGATGGTGGCCGATGCATGCGCAGCTAAGTTTGGCAGGGCAAATACTCATGGAGTTTCCGTATGAAAGCAGTCATCCTCGCTGGCGGCATGGGCACACGTATCAGCGAAGAAACATCGGTGCGCCCCAAGCCAATGATCGAAATCGGTGGCAAGCCGATTCTGTGGCACATCCTCAAGCTCTACTCGGCGCACGGTATTAACGACTTCGTAATCTGCCTTGGTTACAAGGGCTACATGATCAAGGAGTATTTCGCCAATTACTTCATGCACATGTCGGACATCACCTTTGACATGGCTGCCAATAAAATGGAAGTTCACGATGCGAAAGCTGAGCCGTGGAAAGTCACGTTGGTTGATACCGGCGAAAACACCATGACCGGTGGCCGCCTGAGGCGTGTGCAGAAATATTTGGGCGATGGGGATTTTTGTTTTACCTATGGCGACGGTGTCGGTGACGTTGACATCACCAAGCTCATCGCCACACACAAACAACACAACCGCTTATCAACCGTAACGGCCACACAACCTCCTGGGCGATTCGGCGCGCTAAAACTGGAAGATGGGCGCATCGCCGGCTTTCAGGAGAAGCCACAAGGTGATGGAGGCTGGATCAATGGTGGCTTTTTTGTCCTTTCGCCAAAGGTGATTGATTACATCGCCGACGACAGCACGATATGGGAGCGCGAACCGCTTGAGACGCTCGCCCAAGCTGGCCAAATGACGGCGTATTTGCACGATGGCTTCTGGCAGCCGATGGATACGTTGCGCGACAAGGTTCTGCTTGAGGAACTTTGGGAGGCAGGCAAAGCGCCATGGAAAGTTTGGTAGTGAATCAATCGTTTTGGCAAGGCAAACAGGTCTTTCTGACCGGCCACACCGGCTTCAAAGGAGGCTGGCTGGCGCTGTGGCTGCAGCAAATGGGTGCAACAGTAACCGGCTATTCACTCGCGCCGAACACGGCACCCAATTTGTTTGACATAGCAGCCGTTGGCGACGGCATGACCTCGGTGATCAATGATATTCGTGACCACACCGCGCTCGCCAAAGCCGTCATTGCCTGCCAGCCCGAAGTGATTTTTCACCTTGCCGCCCAACCGCTGGTACGGCGTTCATACGCCGAGCCGCGCGAGACCTACGAAACCAATGTGATGGGCACGGTGAATTTGTTCGACGCCATTCGAGCAACGCCAAGCGTGCGTGCAGTGGTGATCGTGACCACCGACAAATGTTACGAAAACCGCGAGCTTGGGCACTTGCATCGCGGGTATGTCGAGACCGACGCCATGGGCGGCTACGACCCTTACTCTAGTAGCAAAGGCGCGGCGGAATTGGTGACTGCGGCATATAGTCAATCGTACTTTCATCCGGATCGTTATGCCGAGCATGGTGTTGCGGTGGCATCGGCCCGCGCGGGTAACGTGATCGGTGGTGGTGATTGGTGTGAAGACCGCTTGATTCCAGACTTCATTCGCGCAATGACGGCGGGCGAGCCACTGAAGGTTCGCAATCCACACGCTACCCGGCCGTGGCAGCACGTGCTTGAACCGCTTTCGGGGTACCTACAATTGGCCGAGCGCTTGGTAACCGATGGCCCCAAGTTCGCTTCCGCTTGGAACTTCGGCCCGGCCGACAACGATGCGCATCCGGTTGATTGGATTGCCGAGCGTTTGGTTGGCTTATGGGGGGCTGATGGCAAAAGCAAGGCCGCGTGGCAACTTGATGGCGGTAACCATCCGCATGAAGCGACTTACCTCAAACTCGATTCGACCAAAGCGCGCACTGAACTAGGCTGGGCACCGAAGTTGAATCTGGAAGGTGCGTTGGAATCGCTGGTCGCTTGGTATCAAGCGCAGCAGGCAAGCGAAGTTGGCATGCGGGAATTTACAATGGCGCAGATTTCGGATTATGAAAAACGCGCGGCTCTTTAATCCGACGCCCCAACAAGCCCGTCGTCCCAGTGAGCGCGACGCCCCAGCAAGCCCGTCGTCCCAACAAGCCCGTCGTCCCAGCGAAGGCTGGGACCCAGTCCTTCGTGAATCTGATCAATTGGAAGTGCTGGGTTCCAGCGCAGTTACGTAACCCCGCTGGGACGACGGTCAATTGATTTGGGATTGAAAACCATAATATCCACGGCTATTTCCAAGCAAAAACACCTGAAACACCCCGCCAAACCTAGCTTTTTAAGAACGAATAACCAACAAACCCAATGACAGCCCCCGCCAACAAAGATCAGCTCCGCCAACAAATACTGGCACTCGTCGAGCAATACACCGCCATCAGTCTGGCACCGCAACCTTTTGCACCCGGCAGCACCGTAATCCCCGCAGCGGGCAAAGTGCTCGGCAAAGAAGAAATACAAAACATGGTCGAGGCCTCGCTCGATGGCTGGCTTACCACCGGTCGTTTCAACGATGCGTTTGAAAAAAAGCTCGCGGAATTCCTCGGCGTGAAATATCTGCTGACAACCAATTCAGGATCATCGGCCAACCTGTTGGCCTTTACCGCCCTCACCTCACCCAGCCTTGGACTGCGGGCGCTGCAGCCGGGCGACGAAGTGATCAGCGTGGCAGCGGGATTTCCGACAACCGTCAACCCAATCATCCAAAATGGCTGCATCCCAGTATTTGTGGATGTGGATATTCCCACCTACAACATTGATGCCAGCAAAATCGAGGAAGCACTTTCAGAAAAAACCCGCGCCATCATGCTGGCGCACACACTCGGCAACCCTTTCAACCTGAAGATCATCACCGACATTTGCAAGAAACACCGGCTCTGGCTGATAGAAGATTGCTGCGACGCACTAGGCGCCACCTACACCATGCCCACTGACTTATCCCCCTCCCCCCTCGCGGGGGAGGGCCGGGGAGAGGGGGCAGCTCATGGGAAACCCCAACTAGTTGGCACCTTTGGCGACATCGGCACCCTCAGCTTTTACCCCGCACATCACATCACCATGGGCGAAGGCGGCGCAATATTCACCAACAACCCTGACCTGAAACGGATAATCGAATCATTCCGCGACTGGGGACGCGACTGCTACTGCGCGCCCGGCAAAGACAACACCTGTGGCAAACGCTTCGGTTGGCAGCTGGGCTCACTTCCGCAGGGCTACGACCACAAATATACCTACAGCCACATTGGCTATAACCTCAAGATCACCGACATGCAAGCAGCGTGCGGCCTGGCACAGCTTGATCGGGCGAATGATTTCATCGCCGCGCGAAGGGCAAACTTCGCGTATTTGAAAAATCGGCTATTGACGCTGGAAGAATTCCTGATCCTGCCGGAAGCCACGCCAAATAGCGACCCATCCTGGTTCGGGTTCCCGATCACCCTGCGTGACGATGCACCCGTGAATCGAGTGGACCTGCTGAAGTATCTGGACCAACACAAAATCGGTACGCGCCTATTATTCGCGGGCAATATCACACGACAACCATATTTTGAGAACAAAAACTATCGCGTGCCGGGAAGCCTCGAACGCAGCGACACAATCATGAACAACACGTTCTGGATCGGGGTGTATCCAGCGCTGAATAGCGAGATGCTCGACTACACCGCGCAGAAGATTTCTGAATTTATGGGCGCTGGTTTCTAGTCAGCCGACAAATGCTAAAGCCAGCCCAATTTCAATTTGCCGATACCGCCATCGAAGGCGTAAAGCTCATCACGCTGTCGCCCATTCATGACGAACGGGGTTGGTTTCTCAAAACCTTCCACGCACCGACCTTTCGAGCAGCCGGGTTGGAAACCAATTTTCCAGAATCCTTTGTGTCGCTCTCAAAACGCAACGTGATACGTGGCATGCATTTCCAAATGCCGCCACACGACCATGTCAAGCTTGTCCGATGCGTGAGCGGCCAGGTGCTGGACGTGGCATTGGATATTCGTATGGGATCAAAAACATACGGGCAACACGCCACATTCACACTCGATGCGGCAAAACCCACGACTGTATATATGCCGCGCGGTATAGCTCATGGCTTTTTAACGCTGAGCGATGATGCGGTCTTGGAATACCACACCTCTACCGTGCACCATGCAGCAAGCGACAGCGGCATTCACTGGGACTCTTTTGGGATGGCATGGGGCACTGCTTCCCCATCCGTATCCGTTCGAGACAGCGCGTTGAAACCACTCGACAAATTCGAGAGTGCAATATTTGGTGGCGCAATAGCATGAAGGTAATTTTGACTGGGTCTTCAGGCATGGTGGGCACTGCGGTCTCGCAATACTTGGGCGAGCGCGGGGTGGCTGTTCTGGCCGCCGGCCGAAATGCTAGCAGCGACCTTTTCTTCGACCCCCTTGCTACGGGGCGACGAGAACTATCATGGCCCCCATGTGATGCAGTTATCCACGTTGCCGCCGCCAATGAAATTGATTGCAGAGAAAATCCCGCAGACGCACTATTGATAAATGTTCTTGGAACTCAAATTGCACTAGAAGAGTGCGTCCGTAAAGGCATTTCAAAGTTTATTTATGTTTCAACGTTTCACGTCTACGGTGCCGCAACCGGCCTTGTTGATGAAAACACGCCACCACGGCCAATCGATAACTATGGTTTGACCCATCTTTTCGCAGAGCAATGCGTTGAGCTATACGCAAGAAAGCACGGACTTTCCACAACAGTACTCCGACCGTCAAATCTCTTCGGGCTTCCGAGAAAAATTGATCAGTTCAACCGGTGGACACTTATCCCATATGCATTTTGCAAAGAGGCTGTTGCAACTGGAAAAGTAGTATTGAAAACGCCAGGTACGCAATTGAGAAATTTCGTGCACCTAGATCACCTGTGTAATGCGATATTTAACGCAGCCGGCTCTAAGCTGCCGAGCCAACTTTTGAATATTGCTGGCCAAGACACCCCGTCAGTAAGGCAATTCGCTGACCTCGTTGCGCAACGTGCTCTAGTCATACTTGGAAGAACGATTGAAGTTCTTGCGCCCGTAGACACCGCAGAGTCCCAAGTTGATCCGCTGTTGTTTCGAAGCGCAAAAATCCCTCTCGGCGGCAACGAGGCGACGTCGCTCGTGCGCTTTATAGACGAGTTGCTTGTGCTGTGCAACCAGAGATAGCAGAATTTTGCTCAATATGCGCCTACATAGTTTTTTAACCCGACTTGCTGGCGTTTCCCGGCGAATACTAACCGCTCTTTGGTATCGCTGGAGATTCGGTTCCTGTGGAAAACGGCTGGTGATCTCGCACCACCCACGAATGATTAATCCGCACCTCATGTTTCTCGGAAATCGCATTAGTATCGGCCCAATGGTTCGATTGGAAGTCCACCCACAAGCCCAAAGCAATGCCTCAATTACGATTGGGGATGACTCTGTTATCGAACATGGCGTTCACATTTACGCAGCCGGTCAATTGAAAATCGGCAGATCCGCGTTAATCGCAAGCGGGTGCATGATTACGGACAACAACCATGGCCATTTTCCGCCCGCAGGATCATACGCACGCCAGCCATTGACCACTAAAACTACCACTCTCGGTGAAAACGTTTGGCTCGGCGAAAATGTTGCCGTATTGCCGGGCTCCTCGATTGGGGACAATGTCGTAATTGGCGCCAATAGCGTTGTCGTCGGCGAAATTCCACCTAATTGCATCGCAGTCGGAAGCCCGGCGAAACCAATAAAGTCGTTTGACCAACTTACCCAATCATGGGTGGAAGTCGCAGTTGACGACCGATGATTCTACGTAAGGTTAGTTTTGGGGTAATCGCGGGCGTAATTAGCCTCGCCATTGAAAGTCTCAGCACAATCATCACAGTATGGCTGCTATTAAAATTCCTTGAACGCAACGTAGCGGGATTATGGCTGTTGTGTTTATCGTTTATGCCCTTGCTCACACTTGCACAAGCTGGCCTTGGACCAACCATTGTCAGGCGCTTTGCCGCTGCTCTCGCTGGAAGCATTGCCGACCAACAAAAGATGGCAATGCTGGCGAAGCGTGCGTTCGATGTTGTTATCTTGTTCGTGTTGATCATTTTTTCTCTCGTATATATTTTTTATTTCGCTGATGCCAGTCGCAATGTTGTTGCGCCCGCCGAGAGTTTCGTTTTATATGCGCTTTTCGTGCTGGGCTTGGTAATTCGTGTTCTTGCATTGCGCCGCTTTCAAATAATGATAGGCGCCGGTTTTGTTGGCTGGGACAGGCTTGCGCTCGCAACTGGCACTGTGACAAGTCTATTGCTTACATATACATTTCTGGCACATGGCAAAAACGCCACTTACATAGGCGTTGCATACGTCGTTGGTGCTGCCGTGTTTTACGTTGCCTCCTCCGTTCTATACAGTCGCTTTCTGCCCGTGCTCGCGCGCTCGAAAGATGGCCATTTTGAATCGAGCCAGCTCACGCCACTATTTAGAGAGTCATCTGGTATCACCATACTTGTAATCGTCAACATTATTGTAATGAGCGCAGATGTCTGGGTTGTTGAGCGTCTGTTCGGCCTACAGCAAGTGCCCGCATATGTTGCGCAGACAAAAATCGTTTTGCTCGTTAGTGCGGTAGCAGGCTTGGTTCAACAAATGATTCACCCGTATATAGCAAGCGCCTGGTCATCAGGGCGGCTTCTCGAAGCGCAGATGTATTACAAAAAAGGCATTCTGTGCTCTTTGGGATTAGGTGCAATTGGGTTCGGCGTCATTTTTGTTGCCACCCCCACACTGATGGAAGCATGGATCGGCAGTGGTACTTTTCTCGGCTGGCCCGCGCTTGTGTTACAAGTACTGTTCGGATTCATATACATTAACCACGTCGCCTTTGCGTATCCGGTATTTGCCACTGGCAATAATCCATTTATCGTTGCGTCAATCGTTAACGCGCTGCTATCCCTGCCGCTCAGCATCGCTTTGGGCTTGGCGCTTGGCATCCACGGCGTCATCCTAGGCAACATGCTTGGAACTCTAATTCCCTCCGTGTGGGTGGTGTTGAAAGCCAAGGATATATTTTTCCAAAAGAGTCTTTCCTGAATGATGCTACCGCTCGTCACAATTCTGATTCCGACATTCAACCGTAGCATGCTGCTTCGCCAGGCATTAGAAAGTGCATTGGCGCAAACTTATTCAAATCTAGAAATAATCGTCTGTGATAACGCATCTACCGACGATACAGGCAAAACTGTTGGCCAGTACACAGCAGATCCCCGGCTACGGTATGTGAGAAACACACAAAATATAGGTCTAGTTCGAAATTGGGAAAAGGGAGTTGTAAAAGAAGCAAAAGGTGATTGGTTTCTCATCCTGTCCGATGACGACTATTTGACCGACACAAATTTCATCTCGGCCGCCATAGACAATGCCGAGATGGATAAGGACATTCGTGTCGTTTTTGCCGCCGGCACCGTTAGGTATGAGCAGTACCAAACAGAAGTGCCAATGCAAATCCCTTACCAACCGATCGAAGACGGCAAGAATATCTTTATCAACCGCGACTCAATTGTAAAACCAGTTGAATTTATTCTTTGCGGCCTGCTTTTCCATCGGGCGACTGCACTCGAACAGAAGCCATTTTCAGATCCAGATAACTTTTGCTGCGATGCCGGTCTCTACTTCAAACTTTGTTTAAGTTGGAAGGTTGCTATTCTTCATGCCCCGGTTTGCGTCTATCGCGAGCATGGGGGCAATACGCTGAAAAATCACAAAACTTGGGCTCAACAGACTGCGATCTTACGGATGTACTTTGAACTTTGGGCGTTAGCTAATGCGTGCGAGCATTTCAACAGAGACCAATTGCTGACCTGGCGACATCGCGTGTTACTGCGCGCATGCAGGACGTTCACAATTGGAGTGAAGCTATATGTGGGCAAAGACTATTCAACTAGAGCCTCCATTGATGAAATCAGAAAGATTGGAGCGATTGGTTCTTTCGAATTATTCGCCAATCCGGTTTTTCTACTAAAATTCCTCCTTGCAAATTCACCTGCCCTCTATTCCAAAGCCACGTCGATTCGACTTTGGAACACGACAAGAACTAAATAAAAAATGGCACGCATTCTTGTCTTATGTCCTTATCCAAAGAGCGGCGCCCCGTCGCAGCGGTTTCGTTTCGAGCAATATCTGCCCGCCATTGCGGCTGCGGGCCACTCGGTGACTGTTGCGCCATTCTTGCCGCCATTTGCCCACCGGATCATTTACCGGCGAGGCTATCTATTTCAAAAAGTGGCGGGCGTCCTCTTCGGGTTCTTGCGTCGGTTAGTATTAATAACCCGGATACGGCAGTACGACTTTGTCTTTGTTCACAGAGAGGCGTCGCCCATTGGTCCTCCGATTTTTGAAGCATTGGTATCAATATTTCATCGCAGAACAATTCTAGATTTTGACGACGCCATTTTTGTGCCTAGAATTTCCGATGGAAACACGATTGTTCGGCACTTGAAGTGGTTTTCCAAAACTAAGTACACATGCAAGAAATTCTGGCGTGTTGCAGTTTGCAATCCCTACTTGCAAAATTGGGCTCTGCAATATAATAAAAATGTCGTGTTGCTTCCAACAACGATCGATCTCGACTACCACAAGCCGCCTGCCGCCGATGCCTCAAGGCGAATACCAACCATAGGCTGGACAGGCTCGCATTCGACCGCCAAATATCTTGAACTTGTACGCCCTGCGCTGCGCAAACTTGCCAAAAGTCATGAGTTTGAGTTTATTGTGATTTGTGATGTTGACCCTGGCTTCGCAGATATCCCGAACTATCGCTTTATCAAATGGAAGCTCGAAACAGAAATTGCTGATTTGTCGCAAATTCAGATTGGGCTAATGCCGGTCCCGCAGGGCGAATGGGAAATGGGGAAAGTCGGGTTCAAGGCTATTCAATACGCAGGCGTAGCCGCAGTCCCTGTTGTGTCAGCGACCGGCTCCGGCCATGAAGTTGTGATCAACGGCGAAACCGGTTTTGTTGTGGAAAATACTACTGACGATTGGGTAAAGATTCTGGCGGAATTACTTGCCGCCCCGGCCAGGCGATGCGAAATGGGAATTGCCGCGAGGCGATATA
>JAYTBF010000086.1:0-5307 GCA_043737175.1 Burkholderiales bacterium | reverse complement strand
CCAGCAATCGATTGATGTCCAGCAACATGTCGCCACGATGCAATACGTCTTCGGCACGGGATGGAATTTTTTGCGCATCCAGGCGGCGGAACAATGCGGCGATGCGCGCATTCAAATGTGGCATCGACACATCCTTGGTCAGGTAATCGTCCGCGCCCAGCCGTAATCCGGCGACAATGTCAAAGTCACTGTCGCGTGCCGATAAAAAAATAATTGGCAGTGCCGCAGACATCGCCCGCAATTCCCGACAAAGGGTAAATCCACCGTCAATTTCGTCACCGAGCCCGATATCAATCACCGCCAAATCAGGCAACTTTGTTCTAAACGCCTGCATGGCTTGCCGTCGATTTTCGAAGCTGACAACGTCATAACCCTGCCGTTTTAAGGCATCACAATAATTTGCCCGAATAATCGCGTCGTCCTCAACAATGGCAATGTGTTTATGCATAGATTGACCGTGGCGCAGTGTGGTTGATGATGTCCAAACCAATATACCGCAACCCCACGCTCCGCCATATACATGCCGGGCCATCATCACAATCCCGCCACTATTTCAGCCGGATTCGGTCGCATTTCCTCCCCAATACAGTCTGATTGCTGGTGCCCAATACCAATCAGCCACACGTAATCGTGCGTCTGGCCAGACAAGTGATCAGGGGAATAACATGTGGACAATATTTAAAAAAGCCATCCTCACCAAAGCAGCTGCCGATACACAAAAGGACGGCAAGCTGGATTTTTTCAAAATGATTTGCGCCGCCGTGGCCGTCGGCTTGGGATTTAGTCTGGCCGCAGCGGCGGCCACTCTGCTGCTCGCCCGATCTACAACGGCAAATGCCAACAATGCGGTAATTGCAGAATCGACCAGCGGACGTATTGCTGACGACGAAACCTACGCGGGATCAAACCTTGCAATGAGCGGTGATTTGTTCGACACGACAATTTCCCAGAGCGGTCACGGCAAAGTGGATCTGGATACCGAAACACATCAACCCACACCGGGAAACCTTTTTATTGCAGATGGTTGTGGCGGCGAATTTATTGCCGCAATTGAGCGCGACTTTCAAATTGTTGTGAAGGACGGCCAGGTCGAGATTCAGATCATGCAGACCTTTGTCCTGCCCGGCACCGATGGCAATAGGACCAATGCGACTCTGGACGCAAGCTTTCACGCGGTTTTGCCAAAAAATGCCTTGTATTCGAGCTTTCGTGTGGTCACCCGCAATCGTGATTGGATCGGTCAATACACCGATCATGCCGATCACGCCGATCTCGACTACGACCAAAACGATTTCCTGACGGATGCTGGCAAACTTCAAAAACGCGGGTTACTGCGTGTTTATGAATCACTCCAACCCTTGGCGAGTAATACACTCTCGACCGACCCAATGCTGGATTTGCGTGAAGGCGAATCGATCGTGGTGACCTATCGTTATCTCATGCCAATAGATTCGGTCAATGGACTGAAACAAATTTCAATCGCCCTCAGCGACCCAATTTACCCACAGGACCCGCAGCAAGACAGCGACTTTTTTCTATCGGCATCCAATGGCTTTGGCCGGACTTCCACCTCCGTATGGGTCGCATGGATTGGTTTATCCGCGGACCCGTTACGCGCGACATTTTTACCTAAAATATTGCGCACCGCACTGGCTAATTTATCGCTTGAATATCAACACGACCAAATTACCGGCGCATCCTGGCAGACGGCGGATGTTCAGCAGGGCGATCAATTCATCCTGGCCTGGTGACCAAAAATGCCTGCGCAAAATTTGATCAAAATCAAACCCTGGAGCAGGACGCCTGACTGCAATCGACCCGTGTTCCCTCCTCAACACGGCCATGCCGTCAGGCGTCCTCTGGGCCAACAGCTGAAACTTGCATGCATTGGTAATTGACCGACAATTTATTTAAATGTGCCGCCCGCAGGGAAACGCTTGAAATCCCGCGCCTATCAACGATCTTGCAGCTGCAACTATTTGCGGCATATTTTCCGTGGACAATTCCCCTATCCTCTGGCACTTCATTGCCGTAAAATTAATAGTTGGGAGCACCATTAATAAGTTGTAAAAATAAGTCTAGATTTAGAATTTAACTGGAGGAAATATGCCTTTAAAAAAAATGATCGCATCCGTTGCTGCATTGACATTGGGATTGGCAGTCGCCGTTGCCCAGGCCGCCTATCCTGACAAACCTATCACCATCATTGTGCCGTTTGCCGCTGGTGGACCAACCGATACTGTTGCCCGTTCTGTTGGACAAGTTATGTCGAAGTCACTTGGCCAGCCGGTACTGATTGAAAACGTTGCCGGTGCCGGTGGCACCATCGGTGTTGGCCGTGGTGTTGCCGCTGCCGCTGACGGTTACACTCTGGTATTGATGCACGTCGGCATTTCAACTGCCCCATCGCTTTACCGCACTTTGAAATACGATGTCACCAAAGACTTGGAGCCGGTTGGCTTGATCACCGATGTGCCAATGACCATGATTGGCAACAAGGACTTCCCACCGAACGATCTGAAGGAATTACTGGCCTACGTGAAAGCCAACAAAGCCAAAGTGTCCTACGCCAATGCCGGTATCGGTTCCGCGTCGCACCTGTGTGGCATGTTGTTCATGAGCGCTATTGAGACCGACGTTTTGACCGTTCCGTACAAAGGTACCGCACCAGCCATGACCGATCTGCTCGGTGGCCAGGTGAACTTTATGTGTGATCAAACCACCAACACCACCTCGCAAATCAAGGGTGAAAAGGTCAAGGCCTATGCGGTGACATCAAAAACACGCGTTGCATCAATGGCCAATGTGCCGACCATGGACGAAGCCGGTCTGAAGGGCTTCTCTGTTGGTGTTTGGCATGGAATGTGGGCGCCAAAAGGGACCCCTAAAGCCGTGATTGACCGCGTCAACAAGGCGATGCAAGATGCCTTGAAAGACAAGGATGTTATTGAGCGTTTTGCCAGCCTGGGCACCACACCAGAACCATTGGCCCGCCAAACACCTGAAGCATTACGAGCACACGTGGTGGCTGAAATCGCCAAATGGGCACCGATCATCAAAAAAGCCGGCGTTTATGCGGACTGATCGCCGACTGATTCGATAACAAGTCAGCTTCAAAAAAACGCCCCGTTCTCGGGGCGTTTTTATTGGTGGCATGGCACGCGAACAAGCACGCGGGTTAACCTGCAAATTTCACGGGGGCGCGTTCGAGAGTGTGCGGATGAGCGAGTGATTTTTCACTCGACTGACCAGGCAATATCAAGATATTGCGAGAACAGAGGGTGGAATAGGACCGCTCAAACGCCCGCTATCGAGCGCGCAGGCCATCACGCTCAGGACGTACGATTTGGATCGAATGGAATAGTCCGGTACCAAGAGCGAAGAACCACAATAAAACGGTCCGACCCGTGGAATTTGCAGGTTAAACTTGGCAAATGCGAAAAAAGCCCGCCACCAAATTTTCCCAAAACACAATCGCCATGGTTTACGACTTTGACGGCACACTTTCGCCGCAGCCCATGCAGGAATACACGGTATTGCCAAAAATCGGCGTGGCACCCAAAGAATTTTGGGCGCAGGTTCATAAAGAAGCGCAGGAGACCGGCTCGGATCCGATGCTCACCTATATGCGCCTGATGATGGAAAAACTTTACAAACACGATGACGTGCGCGTCACCCGTGAAGACTTTGCGCTGATGGCCAATCAGATCAAATACTTTCCCGGGGTGGAAAGTTGGTTTCCACGCATAAACGCCTACATTAATAAGCGTAGTGGCGGACGCGTCAACGTACAGCACTACATTATTTCCGCCGGCCAAAAAGAGATTCTTGAAGGCATCTCCATTCACAAACACTTCAAACAAATTTACGCGTCCGAATACCACTTTAATCAATACGGCATTGCCACCTTTCCAAAACTATTGATTACCGACACCTCAAAAACACAGTTCCTGTTTCGCATCAACAAAGGCAGGGAGGCTCTGTCGGAATCGATCAACGAGCACATGCCAGAGCACGAACGACCGATTCCGTTTGCCAATATTATTTACCTGGGTGATGGCATGACGGATGTGCCATCCATGGCGCTGGCAAAAAAAAGTGGCGGCCATGCCGTCGCGGTTTACAACCCAAAGGTCGCCAAAACCAAAGTCACCTGCATGGGCCTGCTGGATGCCGGCCGGGTAGATTTTATTGCGCCGGCCGACTACCGCGCCACCAGCAAACTGTCATCACGCGTAACACTGCTGCTCGACTCGGTGATTGCCGGAATTGCCTACGCTGAAGAGGTCGCCGTTTGTAAATCGGAACAAGCGTGAACAGGGCGAGCCGCCCATCTGCCACGGCAACACAGGCCAAAGGCGTGCCGATTGTGGACGACAAATCACCGATAAAGCCGCCCATGCGGCGTTTGACCTTTGCGTGTTTGCGCGAACTGTCCACCCACCAATTTACCTCGGGCGCCGATCTCGCAAAAAAATTTGCGGTTTCCCGCAGCGCTGTTTCCGACGCGCTAAAAGTCGCCGACCAACTCGGCGTGACAGTATTTTCCTTAACACGCCGTGGTTATCGGCTCAGCACACCAATCGATTTTCTTGACCTTGATCCGATCCGTGCGCAATTGCGTGCACAATCCAAACGCATCAATTTGTCGATTGTCGATTCGATTGACTCGACCAACAGCGCAGTCATGCAACAGGCGGCGTTAAACGCGCCGACCGGCACCTGCCTAGCCGCTGAAATGCAAACTGCCGGTCGCGGCCGACGCGGACGCAGCTGGCAATCCGGCCTGGGCATGTCGCTGACGTTTTCGTTGTTATGGCGCTTTGACAAAGGTGCCGCCGCCTTGGGTGGGTTGTCACTTGCCGTCGGTCTTGCGGTTGCCAACGCCCTGCGCGAACTCGGTGTACCCGCCGAGTTAAAGTGGCCCAACGATATTTTGGTGGCCGATCAAAAATTAGGCGGCATCCTGATTGAAACCCAGGGCGACATGCTCGGACCGACTGCCGCCGTGATCGGCATCGGCCTGAATTTTAGATTGTCCGATTCACTGCGCGCCAATATCGACCAACCGGTCACCGCTATTGTCGAGGCGCTCACAGACATCAACATGCAAAAATTTGTCATGACACGCAACGACCTATTGGGCGCCATCCTGCGTCATCTGGTCGGCATACTCGATCAATTTGCGGAAACCGGATTTGCGCCGATGCGCGACCCTTGGCGGGCGCTACACGCGTTTGAGGGGCGCATTGTTGACGTGATTGGCCCGTCAGAAAGTTATGCCGCCAAAGTGGTCGATGTGGCACC
>JAYTBF010000085.1:0-12319 GCA_043737175.1 Burkholderiales bacterium | reverse complement strand
CGATCGCCATTTTTGATCGCGATTAAATAAAACGGAATTTCTAAAAATTCCGTCGTCCCAGCGGCGGCTGGGACCCATCGTCACTCGCTGACCTTACGACCAACTGGCTTCCTGCCCGCGCAGGAATGACATGGGATAGCAGGATTTTGGAAATTCCCTATTGTAGATGATGCCTATTGGCGCGGCGTATGGCGTTAAAATGGCTGAAATAGAGCGCCAATAAACGGGTTTGGCAATTTCCAATCGATATTCATTAATGGCAGACGAAAAAAACGGCCACAGTTGTGGCCGTTTTTATTGAGAATCGGACCGCTTAATCCGAATTTGTAAAGCCCAGCAGTGCCAACAAGTTTGCAAAAATATTGTAGATGCTCAAATAGATGGCCAGTGTCGCCGAGATGTAATTGGTCTCGCCGCCGGTAATGATCCGATTGATGTCATACATCAGGAATGCCGAGAAGATACCAATGGCAACGACCATGATGGTTAACGTCAAAGCGGCAATTTGCAGGAAGATATTGGCAAACACGGCCAACAGCAAAATGATCAAACCGACAAATAAGAATTTGCCCATGCCGGTGAGGTCACGTTTGATGGTGGCGGCCAATGTGGACATGGCAAAAAAGATCACCGCAGTGCCACCAGCCGCGAGCGCGATGAGCTGCCCGCCATTTGACAGACCCAACACCCGTCCGATCAGGCCGGACAGCATCAAGCCCATAAAAAACGTGAAGCCGAGCAGCAGCACCACACCCCAGACGCTGTTTTTGGTTTTTTCAATGGCATAGAAAAAACCGAACGCAATCGCCAGAAACAGAATAAAGCCCATGACCGGCGAGCCGGCAAAGAACGAAAAGTTCATCGACATGCCAATGAGTGCGCCCAATACCGTTGGGATCAGCGTCAGGCCGAGCAGCATATAGGTGTTGCGCAGCACGCGATTTTGCATCGCGCCTAGCGTGCCTTGGTCACCAATGGTGGTGGTGGGGTTCACGGATTGAAGATTGTTTTGCATATCAGTTTTTCCTTTCAAAAAAACAGCGGTAATTCTAAGACCAAGAGTAGCCGGGGAAGTTTCCCGGAAGTCGCGGTTAGTTTAAACCACAATCTGCGGAATAGTGTGATGAAAAATCCAGTCCGGCACAGGTCAAAAACAAGAATTGCCCATGTTAAAACAGGCTTTTTTGCCAGAGCCAGCCATGCGTGGCCGCAGACAATCACCCAATTGCCTCGGTAATCGCCCCGAATTCCTGTTTTCGTGAATGTTGAAAGGCAAGACCGCTGCGTTCAATGATAAAATGCCCGCCTAGGAAGGTTGGCCGAGCGGTTTAAGGCACTGGTCTTGAAAACCAGCGACAGGGCGACTTGTCCGTGAGTTCGAATCTCACACCTTCCGCCAGCTTGATGTCCAAAGAGGTTCAAGAAGGTTCGAAAATCCCCAGTCTTCACTGGGGATTTTGCTTTTTATGGTCCGAAATCGTTTTTTGAAGTTCGCTTGCAACCGGCGGCAAACCGTGGTAAAAATTGGCACAGTTACCACGATGCCAGGAAAAGTTACCACAATGCTCACCGACCCCAAGTGCAAGAACGCGACCAGCAAAGGCAAGGCCATACGCAAATTGACGGATGGTGACGGGTTATATCTCTGGGTGTACGCGGATGGCCGCAAATATTGGCGGCTGCGTTACTGGCAGGGAGGCAAGGAAAAATCGTTGTCGCTGGGTGTCTATCCTGCTGTCACCCTGAAAGCGGCGCGGAAAAGTTTGAAGGACCAGCGGGCGCATCTGGACAACAATCTTGATCCGTCCGCCGAGCGCAAGGCGGCCAACTTGCGCAAACGCGTTGCCAATGAAAATTCGTTCGAGGCAGTGGCCGGGGAATGGTGTGCAAAGCGCGTGCATCTCTGGGTGCCAAGTCATGCACGCGATGTCAAACGCCGTCTTGAAAAAAACGTCTATCCCACCTTGGGCAAGCGCCCCATTGCCGAAATTGAAGCGCCGGAGTTGCTGGCGACCGTGCAAAAGATTGAAGCGCGCGGCGCGCACGATTTATCGCACCGGGTGTTGTCGGTGTGCGGGCAGGTGTTTCGTTATGGCATTGCCACCGGCAGGTGCAAGCGCGACCTGAGCAAAGACCTCAGGGGTGCGCTCACGGCGCACAAAAAAACAAAACAAGCCGCAGTGCAGGAAAAAGACCTGCCCGCCCTGCTGCGCGCCATTGCCACATACGACACGATTGGCGACCGGCAAACAAAATTTGCCCTGCAATTGCTGGCGCTCACGTTTGTCCGCACCAACGAATTGATCGGTGCGCAGTGGGCGGAATTTGATCTTGAGGGCGCGATGTGGACCATACCCGCCTCGCGCATGAAGATAAAGCAGGAACACCTTGTGCCACTCGCCGGGCAGGCCATTGCATTGCTTGCGGAACTCAAGGAAACCAGTGGCGGCAGCAGGTTTGTTTTCCCCGGCAGAAACCGCGACAAGCCGGTGAGCAACAACACCATGCTGTTTGCGCTCTATCGGCTGGGCTACAAAGGCAGGATGACCGGGCATGGTTTTCGCGCGGTGGCCAGCACCAGACTGAATGAAATGAGTTATCGCTCTGAGGTGATTGAGCGGCAATTGGCGCATGGAGAGCGTGATGATGTGCGCGCCGCCTACAACCGCGCCCAGTACCTGCCGGAACGCATCGCCATGATGCAGCAATGGGCAGGCTACCTCGACGGCATTCAAACGGCTGGCGCGGTTGTGCCGATCCGATCCGCAAAGAAAAAGACTGCCTGACGACCCTCGCGCTGTTCTGGTCAATTGTTCTTTACTGTATTACAATGAACTCTATTGGATTACAGCCAGAATGATCGACAACTTTAAGCACCGTGGCCTTGAGCGATTTTTCAGACGCAGCGACTATCGCGGCATCCCCGCGCAACACGCGCCACGCATAGAGCGCATGCTGGATCGCCTTAATGCAGCCACAAGGCCGGAAGACATGAATTTGCCAGGCTACCGCTTTCACCCGCTCAAAGGCGCACGCAAAGGTGAATATGCGGTGAGCGTGAGTGGCAATTGGCGAATGACATTTGGCTTTGAAGCCGACAACGCAATCAATGTGAACCTTGAGGATTACCACTGATGAAATCGACCCGAGACCCCAACAGGCGGCCAACCCATCCGGGTGCGGTATTGCGCGAGGATGTATTGCCCGCGTTGGCCATGACACAGACGGAATTCGCCGCGCGGCTTGGCGTGTCGCGGCTGACCGTGTCGGAAATATTGCACGAAAAACGCCCGCTCACACCTGAAATGGCGGCGCGTATCGCCAAGCTGCTTAATACCACTGCGGACAGTTGGCTGCGTATGCAGGCTTCACTGGATTTATGGGCTATTGGGCAAAACCCCAAGGTGCTGGCGGGAATCAAACCGATCAAGCAGGTGGAGTACGCGGCTGCATAGCATGCTGCAACGGGTGGTGGCTGGATAACCAACACAGGCGGGGACACTATGGCGACCAAAACGACGGCGAAAAAATCGCCGATATATTCTGGGCGACTTGTCCAACGAATAACCGCAAATGAAATCGCCGACGCGAAGTAGCGTTCACCCAGAATGTGGCGCTTTGAATTTGAAGTCGAAACTCTTGGGTTATTGGCGGAGCATTACGATATTCCCAAAGGCGATAGCAGGTGGTTTGAGTTGTGCCTCGCGATGGCGCGTGACCATGTCAATCGACTTAGATATTTGCCCATCGCCGCAGTTGGCCGTCCGCGCAAACTCGATGGCTTCTTGGAGCGTCTAGCGCGCAAAAGAAAACGGGGGCAGCCGGTCAAGCACACTGACGATTTTTACATCAATTTCGTACAGGTCGTGGCAAGCAATAAGGCCAAGCTCAAGAGGGCGGGGGAAAAGCCACCGACAAAGCCGCTATTGAAAAGTACTTCCGCGATTTAGCTAATGAGCAAGGGAAAACGTTCCCTTCAGCAAAGTACAGGAAGGAAATTGCGTACTGCCAAAAGTTACTTCCACGCGCTCGAAAAAAAGTCGCAGAAATCATCTTAAATTACTAATTTTTTGGACTTAATTTTTCCGCTTTACTGCGGCTTTTTTGTGTTTAGAGTTCCTTATGTCCGCTGAATACCTAAACGATGCGAACACGGCCAAAGTAAGCGGATGCCGTGTGCGCAAAGGCAGCACATATGGAACCAATGGCACGACGTTTCTTACGTCTCAAACAAGTCCGCGAGCAGGTTGGGCTAAGTCGCACAACCCTCTACGAAAAAATCAAACGGGGTGAATTTCCTCGTTCTTACCCGTTAGGCGCGCGCGCAAAGGGCTTCCTAGCAAGTGAAGTCGATGCATGGATGGAGGCGCAAGTGAAGGGGGCAACAAATGCAAAATCGTGAGGCTCCTGCTTACCAGGAATATGCCGCCACGATCCTTGCTCGGCTGGAGTTTCGGCAGATGACGCTAGTCGAACGTGGGCTGTTCGTAACCATGCGATTTGAATGCTGGGTCAATCATAAGTTGCCAAGCAGGCCGACAAATCTGGCAAAGATACTCGGTCTTGCAGACCAAGATGTGTCACAGGCTCTTCCGGCAGTAATGCCGTTCTTTAAATTGCAAGGCGACTTTATCGTATGCCCTGAGCTGGAAGACTATCGACAGCATCTTGCTGACCGGCGGCAGAAGCAAAGTGCTGGCGGCGTGAAAGGCGCGAACGTAACAAACATGGGACGAAAGAGAACGTCAGTGGATGAACCAACTGAGGCGGGTAAGACGACGACTAACCCGCAGCCAACTCAACGGGGTAGCGTCGAGTCCTTAGTACAGCAAAGCACAGCAAAGCAAAGTCAAACCCAGTCTTTAAAGAAAGGTATTGTTGATCCATGGGTGGCGGAATATGAAAGCGTTGAGAAACGGGCGGCCGCATACGCTAGGGCAACAGGGCGATAGCAAAATTTGCTCGTCCTATTTTTGCCATTGGGAGTTAGCCGACGATCTTGGAAGCGGTTTTTAGCGCAGAGGCCAAGTGCGGTAAAGCAGCCAAGCCGAGAGCGGCAACACAATGATGAAAGTCGTGGTGAAGATAATCAAGCTTGCTGATTCCCCGATAATCATCGTCGAGGCGATGAACGTAGCGACCAGCGCAAAGAGAGTAGCAATGAGCAAGCCCAAAAATAGGCAGATGAAAAACAACCCGTATTTAGACTTCGTTTTACCTTGGATGCCGGTCGCAATAGGATAAGGAAGAGTATTGGCGCAATTTTCTGGCGAAGTACTAGTCGCAGAACCAGGCAGCTTATTAAAATCGCTTTCCACGCGGTCTTTGCAGATGTGAGCTACCCAAACTAAAAGCCCCAGTCCAAGTGGCACGCCGAATTGCGGGTAAGCATATGCGAGCAAGGCTACAACACCGACAAACGCTAGGGCAACTAGCCATATGGCTAATGAAAGCAGCGATGGCAGAAAAGCCAATATCAAAACTGCCAAAACTATTCCAAGCGCAATTTCGACAATTAACATGGTTCGATTGTCGGGGATTGGCTAGTCATGAAAACTTTACTCGGCATTCAAGCGGCCACGTCAATTTGAGTAACGTGGGTGAAATTCACGCAAGAAATTACCCAATCGTTGCCGCCATCCAATTCAACGACGACAAATCTAAAGCCAACGTGTACGACTCGCAACCAAGTGTCATACGGAAATTCAGCGGGAATCTGGCCGGGGTTATCTTCCTCTATGTCGATTTCGAAGGTGCTCAGGTTTTCGTAATCAATGCCCGTGCGTGCTTTCATGACCGCCATCAACCCCTCAAGGGCTATTCCGCCGCTGCCTAATGTATGTTCGCGAATCGTGCGTGAGATTCGTATTTTCGAACCAATCGGCATGACTTGGCTAAAGCGCAAGGATCGCCCCCATCTCATCCATCGCCGCCATTTATTGACCGGATGATAGGCGCACTGGCGGCCATCGGCGCCAGATACAGCCGTGATCCTTGCGTTCATCCCTGAGGTGTCCAGATCGCTGTAACCCCAGCCCATTCGCCGCAGTCGATCCCGTAGTTGCTCCCACGACGCTGGCGGTAATACTTTTCCTCCGCTGTAATTTGGCGCTGTGCCAAGACTTCGAGATGTGTGGCGCTCCATCAGAATTGCGTCATCGGTTTTTAGATCGCTACTGCCCGGTTCGTAGCCGAGGGCAGCGCGCCGCCGTGACTCCGCACGATCAGGAGGTCGTCGCTGCCCAGCGGGAGGTGAGTTGTCCAGTAGCCATTGCATTACGGGAACCATCACGAGCAATGACAAGACCACAGGAACCATTTCCATGCCTTGGCCGTTTGTGAAAGCAGCCATTGAGACAAGGCCAACTACACCAGTTACTACACCAGTTCCTAAAACGCAACCGCCCACGAGTGCCATACATCCACGATACCAAGTAATCTCATATCGCTTGCGCCGAGAGAAGTAGGCAATAGCGAACGCTAGGAGGCTTGGGGCAAGATTGAATGCGATAGCCCCAAATAGCCAAACGAAAAAAGTGGTCTCCACCGATTTTCACCTTTAGTTTATGTGCGGTGAGCGTCAATACAAGAAAGCGCCAAAGCTTTTAGAACCGCAGCCCCGAGAGATGGGACATTACACTAATTTTCATTTCTCTTTTATCCCCCTCCCCCCACCTTATCGTTTTGGCGTTGATTCAGTTGTGTGGGTGCCGTTGATGGTCATGCCGACTTTATTCGCGTTATTCAGCGAGGCGATTAACTCACTCGCAAGCTGTTTGAGATTATTGGTCGTGCGATGCTTTGTGTCTTCGGTCATTTGTGAATGCAGCGAAACCGCGTGGGTCAAAATATAGGCGGCATCCTTCGCGCTGACCTTGCGCCGGATAATCGTTCCGCCTGCGATGACGACTTCATCGCCATGGGTGAGCCTATCCTGGATTGCCTGCTGGGCCTTGAGTGCTGTGGTTACTAAATCAGCCGCGATGTGGGTACGCAGGGCTTGACGCACAGACGCGACGTACTCAATCCCCTCTTCCTTCCCCACCCATGTCTGCACAGTTGAAATAGGTAAGCCCGTCGCCCGTGCGGCCTCGGTCGCGCTGTTCGACGAAGCATAGTGCGCGAGCGCACGGAGCTTGGTTTGTTCATCATGCTGCGCCCTGCCGGTTTGGGACGTTTTCCTGCCGAGGTTTGGTGTTCTCAATGGGTAATTCCTTTATGTCGTGCAATTTGCTTGGTATGATTCGCCGTTGGCTGTGAACAGTTTGAGAAGGTAGCCATGACGTTGCCGTGGTAAGAAACGTGGTAACTAAAATTGTTCATTATTCAAATACAAAGGCGGACGTGGCGTTTCAGGCATATTGTGAATGACACACCTCCGCCAGTCTGGCATCCAAAAATGTACGAAAAAGTCCAATAACCCCCGGTATGCATTGGGGATTTTTTTGTGGGCTGTGCTGGATATTTTTCTCGTTGCCCGTGTGAGCATTGCAACCTAGATTGATCAGGCGGCGCAGATATTGCCTCATGGTGCGGTTGATGTCGGCCCTGATGTGCTGATTCTCAGGCGCTCATGGCCCGACCTCTTCTTAAATTGCACCCGCGCAATGGTATGGGTAAGGCGGCCATCACGGGCACTCAAATGCCCTGTCACGAGTCGTTCTCAGCTGCGCTCGATAATCTCAGCTAGAATCCACTCTGCCATATATTGCCGACGTCCCCTACTTTTTGTTACATGCCAGTTAAACGGAGCTTCCTATTGGGAAGATTGTCTAGAAACCGTGTTTCCAACAATCAATAGATTCATTCGGCGTTACTTGGTAATTTTCACCATTGCGCATGTCCTATGTGCGGTTATGGCACCGTTACTCCATGCCCATTCGGCAACGCCGCTGTCATTCTCCCATCCAGAACAGATCCATGTGCATTTGTCGACCGCAGTTGCGGAAATTGGCATCTGCGCACTGACCGGAAATCTGCGGTCGGTGTATACCGTTGAAGCCAGCGACAGCCGCCCCTCCAAAGCGGCAAAAGACGCGCCGCCCAAGGCTGAAGTCAAGGTGGCATATCCGTTAATTGCCAGCGCTGACGCGCCCTCGTCGATATTGGCGGTCAATCAAAATCCCCGCAATTTCATTTCGCGCATTCATCTTCATGGTGGATTGCCATCATTTTGCTGCCACCCGCAAGGGCCGTAGTGTCGCCTCGCTGTAAGAACCAATAGGTTTTTGTTTCATGTCATGTCGACATTGTTACGCCGACGTGTAATTTTGGTTTTTTCAATGGGGAATACCTTTGCCAACTATCACAACCCAACTTGCGGCTGCGAGCGCCATATCGCACAACGGTTTATCCGAGCAAACAGCATCCATTCCGACCCCAGGGTTATCTGGGCAACCATCATTCATTTCGCGTTTTGCCGCGCTCAGTTGGGCGCTCGGTTCGCTGACCGAAAACGCCGCATGGCGGACGGATCAATATTGGATTTCCGAGCGCGCTAAACATCATCGATATTCATTTCGTATGCTGCGTTATTGGTACATCGAGCGATTGTTAAATATCGAACGCGAACGGTTTGGGCGGCCACTCAGGGTGCTTGAAATTGGCGTTGACCGCGGCCAAATGAAAGCCTTTGTAGACGGTGCCCCGCGTGTCAATCCGAACGGGTCACTCTATTCAAGCTGGGATGCCGCTGATGTAAAGCCGCAACGAGAAGCGCTTCATCAGTCGGGTTATGACTTTTGTCACCAGGTCGATCTTGATGACTGTGACTCACTTGCGCGACTCATCGGGCAACAGCACATAAAATATGACGCAATTATCCTGTTGCATGTCTTGGAACATTTGACCAAACCCGAGCGGGCCATCATGTTTTTGTCGGCAGCATTAAAATCCGACGGTATTTTATTGGGTGGATTTCCGGTATTGCCTTCCGGTGTTGCCGGACTACGGGAGTTGCAACTTCAAAAGACCGCCCAGCCGTTTGGCCACGTTAGTGCGTTCTCACCGCGGCGCGTGCGCAAAATGGCCGAGCGAGCCGGACTGGGAGTCGATTATTCATCGGGCGCATTTGCGCTGCGGGCATCCGGATCACCGCTCGAACATCAGGCGTGGTGGCTTCGATTCAACGTTGCTTTCGGTGCGCTCTTACCTGGCTGGCCGGGCGAAATTTACTGGCAATTGCGAAAACCCGCCGCTGGCGATGCAACCAAGCAATAGCAAGCAAGAGCCGGGATTAACCGGATGCCGTCATTTTTGACAGGCAACGCATTTGTCGCCCCCACCTTGCCAAGTCGCATCGGTATCCCGACTTTTTGGTGATGTTTAAACGTACGGTAGGGGGCGGTGTTCCGGCCATAATGTAAATGACACAGGGTCTGGCAAAGACCACCCCATCATGTTCAGATGGTTTTTTATTTCTGTAGTATTTTCAATCATTCACTCATAAAGCATCACATCATGCTCCTGCGCGGTTGCAGATTTTTCGAATTGGCAGGGTGTCCTGTTTTTTGTCTGCTGTTTGCCGCGCTGATTTCGCCGGTCAACGCGCAAGAAGCCCAGGCGCCGGACACGGAAATTGTCGTCACCGCCACCCGTCAAGCCGTCGGCATCCTGAGTGCACCAGCGGCGATTGATGTGGTCAACACTGAAAAATTACGCGCAGCGTTGCCAGCGGTGGATATCAGCGAATTTTTATCGCGGGTGCCTGGGCTCCATATTCAGAACCGGCAAAATTACGCGCAGGACACACAAATCAGTGCGCGTGGGTTTGGTGCCCGCGCCAGTTTTGGCATTCGTGGCATCAAGATATTTGTGGATGATATTCCGGTAACGATTCCAGATGGACAGGCGCAGGGCGCGTTGATTCCATTGGCCGCAGTGAGTCGCATCGAGGTGTTGCGTGGCCCGTGGGCGGTGGCGTATGGCAATGCCGCCGGTGGGGTGATTGCCGCCAGTACCCGTCAAGCCAACACCGGCTCGAACGCAACTTCACAAATGGATGCCCGTAGTGTGGTTGGTGCGGATGGCCTGTATGTGAACAGTTTGTTGTTGACCGTGCCCACCTCTGCAAACGAAACTGGCTCCATCGCGAACGTGGGGGGATTATTTAGCGCCCAGCAATTTTTAACAGCGGGGTTTCGTGATCACAGCAATACACGCCGGGAACATTATTACGCCAGATTGGATGTGCCACTCGCCACAACGGCCAGCCTGACCTTCTCCGCCAATATGGTGAAACAACCGGAGACCCAGGACCCGCTTGGCCTAACCCGCGCCCAGCTTGAACAAAATCCCCGTCAGGCCGGCACCAATGCGGAAAGTTTTAACAGCCGAAAGTCAATTGCGCACCAGCAAATCAGCGGGGTGTGGACCCATCAATTTGCCGACCTGCAAGCGAAAGTGATTGTGTATGGTGGGGGTCGCAATATCACGCAATTTTTAACGACACCGGTGGCGGCGCAAGCGGCGGCAACCAGTGCCGGTGGCCTGATCGAATTGGATCGCAGGTTTAACGGCGTTGGTGTGCGACTGGGACAACAATCTGTTTTGCTCGACTGGAGTGTCGGGATGGATGTGGATGAAGCCAACGACACCCGCCGTGGTTATGAAAACTTTATTCGCGATGGCAACGCGCTGCGTTTGGGGGTGACAGGAAATTTGCGCCGTGACGAAACCAACCGTCAACGTGGTGTGGATATTTACGGTCAGATCAGCGCGCCAATCAATCCACAATGGCGGGTGCATATTGGTGCGAGGCAAAGCCGCCTTGATTTTTTAGTGCGGGATTTTTATGTGCGCCCCGGAAATGGGGATGATTCCGGTGCGGCGCGTTACGCGGCATTTTCTCCTGCGGTGGGGTTGGTGCGGGTATGGCAACAAGATGACGTGCAGTCATCAATACACGCCAATTTTGCGCGTGGTTTTGAGACCCCCACTGCCGCGGAAATGGCCTACCGCGCCGATCAATCGTCGGGTCTCAATCTGGATTTAAAGGCGAGTCGTAATCATCAATTTGAAATTGGTTATCGGCGGTGGGTGGCTGATTCATCCATTCGTATCACGGCATTTTCGATTCAAAGTCAGAATGAAATTGTCCAATCGGTGGTGCAGGCCGGGCGGTCGAGTTTTCAAAATGCGGCGGGCACGACACGCGTCGGGTTGGAAGCGGCGATGACGTGGCGACCACACACAACCATTGAGGCGACGCTGGCGTGGACGTTGATGCGCGCGACGGTAGCGAAGGACTATGTCGCGGGCGTGGTGGGAACAGGGGCAGCGACAGGAGCAAGAAATATTGCCGCCGGGTCGTGGTTGCCCGCGGTGCCATCACAAAATCTATTTGCCGAAGTGGCCTGGCGACGCAATCTGCTGGGTTGGTCGGCATTGATGAGTGTGCAGGCGCGTTCCAAAATGAGTGTGGATGATGTCAATTCCCCGTTTGCGGCGGGGTATGCCACCCTTGCCGCCAGCGTTAATTATCGGCAAGTGGTGCAGATCGGTCAGCAGCCGCTTGAAGTCGATGCCTTTGTGCGGGTCGATAATGTGTTTGATCATCAATACGTCGGCAGTGTGATCAGCAACGAAGCCAATCAACGTTTTTATGAACCGGCGCCGGGCCGCCGTGGGCTTGTTGGTATCAATGCGCGTTGGCGATTTTGACGGCAGCGGTTAAACTTTCGGGCAACACCGAATCATTTATGGAAATTGGAAAAATCATGAAAATTTTAACGTTCACCTTGGCATCCGTTACCGCGCTGCTGTTGTCACCGCTGTCACCGCTGTCATCACTGCCAGCTAAAGCACAGACGCCAACCGCAGCCAGCGCCGACGTCGGCAAAGTATTTGAAACCGAGCAACACAAAGTCCAGGCGGTCACCCTCGTCAAGGGGCTGAAAAATCCCTGGGCGGTGGCGTTCCTGCCCGATGGCCGCATGCTTGTCACGGAGCGGGCCGGCACCATGCGTATGGTCGACGGCGGCAAGTTGGTGGCCGCGCCGATTGAGGGCATTCCGAAAGTGACCGAGTTCGGCCAAGGTGGCCTGATGGATGTGGTGTTGCATCCAAAATACGCCGACAACGGTTGGATTTATTGGTCCTACAACGCTGTTGAAGGCGGTTTGCACGGCACCGAAGTGGCGCGTGGAAAATTGGGTGGAGCCAAAGATAAACCGGTGATGACCAATGTGCAGGTGTTGTTCAAAATGTCGCCGAAGTCGGATTGAATCGCCCCGGGTTTTGCGGAGGCTCCTTAATTTGAGAAACTGGAGCCACCATGAATACGACAAAGACAACCAAGACAAGATTTTCACCGGAATTG
>JAYTBF010000084.1:0-2111 GCA_043737175.1 Burkholderiales bacterium | reverse complement strand
CGTCGGGATCATCCAGATACCCCATCATGACGGCGGGACCGGAAATACAGATTTCGCCTTCCTCGCCTGGTGGCAATTCTTCAACCGTGCCTATGCGGCAAATCGTCGCCAGCATGTCCGGCAGCGGGAGCCCAATCGAGCCGTCGCGATAGCTTCCAACCGGGGTGGCCATGATGCCGCTGACCGCCTCGGTTAGGCCATATCCCTCGAGTAATTGAACACAACCATTCGCGTTCTTGACCATTTCTTCAAAACGCTCTTTCACCGGACGCGGCAGCGTATCGGCGCCGGAGAACGCCGCGCGCAGACACGACAAATCGGCGGATTGCAGAGACGGTTCACGGGTGAGGGCATCAAATAATGTTGGAACACCGACCAACAGGTTTGGACGTTTGCGACGAATCAGTTTGGCGACACTGGCGGCGGTGAATGTCGGTACCAAAATTGATTTTCCACCGGCCATGAAAGTGGCATTAATGCAGACACCAAGACCAAAGCCGTGGAAGATCGGCAGAATTGCCAGAATGGAATCGCCTTCGTTGATGCCTCCCCATGCGGCCACACCCATGCCTTCTGCAATAAAATTGCGGTGCGATAACAAGATGCCCTTCGGTGTGCCGGTCGTGCCACCGGAAAATAGGATGGCGGCAGCATAATTCGTGTCGAAGTGCGCCGGATTGGCGTGGGGGTGGCGTTTAGTCATAAGTGGTGCCCACCAGCGGACTCTGTAGTCGGGCGGCACGCGCGGAATTTTCCGGCCTTTTGCCAGCCAGAAGCCAATTCGCTTGAGTGGCGACAATGCATCGCTAATCCGTGCCAAGATGATCGTAACAATGGGCCGGGTTGGATTAGTTGCGGCGAACACCGGATAAAACGCGTCGAGGGTGAGCACAATTTGCGCGTGGCAGGTGTTGAGGTGGTGCTCGATTTCCGGCGCGGTCGAAAGCGGGTGAATCAGCGCCGGAATTGCCCCGAGTTTATTGCAGGCATAAAACGCAATGACGCCCTGCGGTGAGGTCGGCATGGCGATCAACAGCCGATCGCCACGCCTGAGACCAATAGCCGCAAGCGCATCGGCAAACCGGTCAACGTCACTGACAAATTGCCGATAGGAGCGGGTGGTGTCGAAAAAGTCCCAGGCAACGGCATCCGGTATGCGTTCCGCAGTTTTGCGCACCATCTCATAGAGTGTCATTTGCGGGTAGGGCAGGCTGTCCGGCACATTGCCATAATATTTCAGCCATGGCCGATGCGGTGGCGGGTCAATCCGCTTTTCAGCAGGTGGATTGGCAGACCGGGCGGCGCGCCGTTCAGACCGCATATGGCACTAGCGCGCAGTGGTCGGTGAGACCGCCGGGCCAAGGTCTCACCGACCATTTAAGTGCTACCGCGTGGATCATCCTGCGCCTCCAATCGAATCCCAGCGCTTAAATTACGCGTCGTTTACGGTACCCGTATTGATCCTTGTCAAACGGGATCGTGATGGTAAGTACGACGCCGACGCTGGGCGGTTACTGGCTGGTCCAGCCGCCCTCGATTGGAATGGCCGTGCCGGTAATATTGTGCGTAATCGGGTGGCATAACCACGCGGCGAGCTGGCCGATTTCTTTAGGCTCTGACATCCTTTGGCTGGGTTGTTTTTCGCTGAGCAAATCTCTCACACCGGCTTGGCGATCACCGCCGAATTTTTCAGCGCGCGCCAAAATTTGTGGCTCAATGATTGCCGTTTCGGTCCAACCCGGGCAAATGCAGTTGACCGTGACACCACCTCGCTCACGACTGCCACTGGCGGCATATTCAAGCGCGGCAACTTTGGACAAACCAATCAAACCAAACTTGGCGGCCACATACGGCGCTTTGTTCACCGAGGCAACCAAACCGTGCACCGACGCGATGTTGACCACACGACCATAACCACGCTCGGCCATGCCCGGCATGGCCGCTTTCATGGTGTGAAATGCGGCCGATAAATTAATCGCCAATATCCGATTCCAGATGGCGGCTGTTAATTCGGCGAGTGGTGCGGCTTGTTGAATGCCGGCATTGTTGACCAGAATATCAAGCGGTCCGATTGCCTGCACGTCTTTCATCAGGGCGTCGATTTGGGCGGG
>JAYTBF010000083.1:0-2112 GCA_043737175.1 Burkholderiales bacterium | reverse complement strand
CCGCAACTTCCGACTCGAGCTCGATTCCCAGCTCTTTTAAACGCTCGCGAAAGGCGGAGCGACCGGACAATTTACCTAGCGTCAGCCGGTTGTTGTGCCAACCCACGTCCTGCGCACGCATGATTTCATAGGTTTCGCGATGTTTGAGCACGCCGTCCTGGTGGATGCCAGACTCATGTGCAAACGCATTTGCACCCACCACCGCCTTGTTCGGCTGTACCGGATAGCCGGTAATGGTTGACACCAATTTTGACGCCGGCACAATCTGGGTCGCGTCGATGCGTGTTTCAACTCCAAAATAATCCGACCGGGTGCGAATCGCCATGACAATTTCCTCAAGCGCGGCATTACCGGCGCGCTCACCGAGGCCGTTGATGGTGCACTCAACCTGACGTGCACCGGCTTTGACTGCCGCCAGTGAATTGGCGACGGCCATGCCCAAGTCGTTGTGACAATGTGTTGACCACACGACTGTGTCGGCATTCGGCACACGTTCAAGCAGCGTTTTAAATCGCTCCGCCCATAACTCGGGAATGCTGTATCCAACCGTATCTGGCACGTTGATGGTCTTGGCACCCGCCTTGATCACCGCCTCAAACACCCGGCACAAAAAATCAATTTCACTGCGAACCGCGTCTTCTGCCGAAAACTCCACATCGTCGGTAAAGGTGCGTGCGAATTTGACGGCATCAATCGCCCCCTGCAACACCTGATCCGGCGTCATGCGCAATTTGTGCTGCATATGAATCGGTGAGGTGGCGATAAAAGTGTGAATACGGCCGCGTGCGGCGGGTTTGATCGCGTCACCTGCTTTTTGAATATCGCCCACCTGGGCACGTGCGAGTGAACAAATTGTCGAGTCCTTGACCGCGGTGGCAACGGCGTGAATCGCCTCAAAGTCACCTTGGCTTGCCGCTGCGAATCCGGCCTCAATCACATCGACGCGCATTTTTTCCAGCTGTTTGCCGATGCGTACTTTTTCTTCTTTGGTCATGGATGCGCCGGGGCTTTGCTCACCGTCGCGCATGGTCGTGTCAAAAATAATTAAATGATCCATCTCAAAACTCCGTATCGACGATTGCCCTGCAAAAAATGAAGATCGCGCCTCCCGGTTTGGGAACCGGAGGGAAGCAGCGAACGAAAAATCAAAAAGGAAGGGGGGGTTATTTTTGCGCGGGCGGCGCAAGCAGCAACAGCGCGCCAGAAATGGCGGCGTGAACAAGAATCGAATTCGCTGTGGCTAGAAACATAGCTCAAATATAACGGGTCAATTAATCAGGCGCAAGTCACGCGGCCGTGGGGGGCGGTTTTGGTTTGCGCCACGCCCGCATGATCCAGACGACATATCCAGAAAGCGCGTAACAAACAAACAGGCCGAACAACACATGCGACGGCTGAATGGATATCAATAGATAACCGACCACGATTGCCGGGATGACCCAGAACGGCACACTGCGGCGCAAATTAAATTCTTTACCGCTGTAATACGGAACGGTCGAGATCATGGTGATACCGGCAAATACCGCCATCGCCCAGGCATACCAGCCAACATCGTGGCCCTTGACCTGATACTCGTTCAATACCCAAATGAGACCGGCCATTAAACATGCCGCCGCCGGGCTGGGCAGACCTTGGAAAAAACGCTTATCGACCGTACCGATGTTGGTATTAAAACGCGCCAGACGTAATGCCGCGCAGACACAATAAATGAAGGCCGCAATCCAACCCCATTTGCCCAGCGGTTGTAACGCCCATGCGTACATGACCAGCGCCGGTGCGGCACCAAACGAAACCATGTCAGACAGCGAATCGAGTTGCGCACCAAACTCGCTGGTGGTGCGGGTCATGCGGGCGACCCTGCCATCGAGGCCATCGAGCACCATCGCCACAAAAATTGCGATGCAGGCCACTTCAAATCGACCGTCCATTCCCTGGACAATGGCATAGAAGCCGGAAAACAATGACGCCGAAGTAAACAAATTCGGCAACAAATAAATACCCTTACGACGGCGCTCGGGATCTAGCAGGCCTTTTTTGACGCGGGCAATTTTTGTTAGTGGTGAGTTCATGGCTTATTGTAACGGTTAAGGCATCGACTTAGTGTCGACACCA
>JAYTBF010000082.1:0-12346 GCA_043737175.1 Burkholderiales bacterium | reverse complement strand
GTACGTTTTTCACCTTTGTTGTCGACCCAGGTGACCACGACTTTTTCGCCGACCTTGCCACCGGTAAAACGGAATGACAGGAACGGGTTTTTCGAAATAGCCGGACCCCATTGTGCGGTCAGAACTGTTTTGCCGTTATGGGTGGCGGACACGTTGGATATAAACCATGCCGGCACGGTTTTACCAGCCGAATCTTTACGCTGCCCGGTTTCCATTTCGTGCGCCATCAGCACACGTACATCGACTGCATTACCCATTACCTGGGCTCGAATTCTCATCGGATCTGCCATGTTTATCTCCTTGCTATCAATGCTTTATGCGGTTTAATTGAATTACACCAATGCCGGGCGCGGCTTTATCCGCCACAGCCACCAAGGGTGACCTTGATTTCTTTGGTTGCAAAATAAAATTTGCCGTCCGCTTTTACGACTGCGTGGATATTGGACGTCTGCCCCATTTTCACGCGGGTCGAAACAATCGCTTCGGTGCCTTCGGGAATGGTAAACATCGCTGCCAGCGAATTCGGATTTTTTTCGACCAAAATGGCGATCATTTCCGTCTTCGGTATTTTGCTTTGTGCACCGACCGGCACCACGGCACCGTTTTCAGCAATGTCGGGCGCATTCACAAACGAAATATCTTTTGACTCCGTTGCGCTCATGCCACCCAGCGCCTTGACGGTATCGTTCAGATTTTTGGTTTCGAATGCACTCTTATTCCAATCAAGAGCATAAGCATCGCTCGGCTTGATCAATCCAGCCGAAATCATCAATGCCATCACTGTTGTGCCGCCGCCTGCCTTTAACGCGTTACGTCTGTTCATCGTTTTTCCTTTCAACAATAATTTCTCGAAACTTCAAGAACAATATACAAGAATTTTCCTGCGTACCTCAGGACCAGCGTATATGAACAACGGCAGTTTGGTTAGACTGCCATACATTCATATTGTTCAACATTAATAAAATATTACTTGCCACCACGCAAACTCCATTCGGCCAACAATCGTAATTCCGGCTCCGGTATTGCGGCATGGGGTGGCATCGGAATCGCCCCCCACACGCCGGAACCGCCAATCTTGATTTTGTTCATCATATTTGCGACGGCCGCGGAATTGCCGGCATATTTTTTGGCAATTTCGGCGTGACTCGGACCGACCAATTTGCTGGCGGCCGCATGGCAAGCGGTACAGGTATATTTTTTGGCGAGGTTGGCGACATTGGCCGGCTCACGTGGTATTTCCGTCTTTGGGGCCGATGCGGCCGCGACAGGTACTAACCGCCCGGTCAGTGGCGCAGTGGCCACCGGCTTGGTGGTGTCGACCCCGCGCGTCGGCCCGATCAAGCGGCTTTGCTCAACGAGATTGCCGTGTGAATCACGCGCATGATCCGGCATCGTCGAAATCTTTTTCATTTCTTGTTTGCAATCGGCCATACAGGCAACGTTGTTCACATCGCCCTTGCCCTTCGCGTCCCACATCGCACTCCAAACCATCAGTCCATTTCGGTTTGGCAGTTTCTTTTGAACCTCGGCGATATTTTTGTCTGACATCACGTAATCAGCCGGGACAATGTCACCCAGATGAAGAATGTAAGCCGTGACCGCGTACACTTCTTCGACTGTCAGCGACTTCGGTGCATTCCACGGCATGGCTCTATTGATGTAGTCCCATAACGTGGAAACCTCGGCGAGCTTCATCAACGAGGTGCGTTGTGGATAGTCCGCGCGGGCTAAGTTGGCAACACGGCCGGTCTCAATATCTTTTTTAGTAGTGCCACCGACAATCGGCGTAAACACTTCGCCCGACTCACCAAAGGTACCGTGGCAGGACTCACATTTTGCTTCCCACACCTGCCGACCTTTATTGACCGAGCCGGCACCTTTTGGTAAACCCATAAAATCGGCACGCACATCAATGTCCCACGCAGCAATTTCAGCCACTGTCGCCGTGCGGCCGACGCCGGGAAATTTGTCTTGTGCCAAAGCTGCGCACGACACCAACATCAACATCAACATCAAAATAATCGAGCGCATCATCAGTACACCTGCACGTTGGCGACTTCACCCGTCGGGGCGACTTTCCAACTCTGAATAGCGTTGTTGTGATAAATCGAACGGGTGCCCCGCACGGCGCGTAATTGATTGATCTTCGGCTGAACATAACCGGTGTCATCAATCGCCCGGCTTTGTAATACCGTTTCACCACCGTCCCAATTCCAGCCGATATTAAATCGTGTCAGACATTTGCTCTGAATCGGTGACTCCAGCCGCGCCGTTTTCCAATTCTTGCCGCCGTCAAACGACACATCGACCCGTTTGATCTTGCCGCGCCCGGACCACGCCAAACCACTGACGTTGTAAAAACCCTTGTCCAATAAGGTCTGACCACCCGACGGCGTGGTAATGACACTCTTGCATTCCTGAATGCCGGTGTATTGGCGTAACTTGCCGTCTGGCATTAAATCGACATAGTGCAGCACTTCGTCTTTGGTGGCATAGGGTTTGTCACCGACTTCAATGCGACGCAGCCACTTCACCCAACTCACGCCCTGAATACCCGGCACCACCAATCGCAATGGATAACCATTTTCCGGCCGCAACATTTCACCATTCATGGCATACGCCACAATACAATCGTCGAGCGCACGGTCCATGGCGATGGTACGTGTCATGCTGGAACCATCCGCACCTTCGGCGAGTAAAAATTTGCCTTTGACCTTGTCGTAACCACAATCTTCCAGCAACACCGACAACGGCACGCCGGTAAATTCACAGCAGCTCAACATACCGTGGCTGTATTGCACGGTCGGCACCGCCACATTGCCCCACTCCATGGCGGTATTGGCACCACACTCAATAAAATGCATACGTGACACCGATGGCAAACGCATCAGGTCATCCATGGTGTAAACCTTGGGATTTTTGACCAGGCCATTAATCATAAAGCGATGCAAGGAAGGATCAATATCCCACCAACCCTGATGATGGCGCTCAAAGTGCAAACCACTCGGCGTGATGATGCCAAAAAACCCCTGCAACGGCGCAAACGAAACGGACGCACCGGACACCCGCGTCAGGCCCGGACTTTCACGACGTTGTAAATTCTTTTCCCACTTCGATGGACTGCCATAACCGACTGCCGCAACCGGTTGGCCAAGGCCTTTGGAATGTTCCGGCAAGGTCAAAATATTCGGGTCACCGTCAAAGGCGGGCGACATACTTGTTGAGGCCAACGCCGCACCGGCACCGGTTGCCGCCAAGGCGGAGGTAAACGCGCCTCGCAAAAAATCACGACGACCGCTTTGAACATCAACGATTTGCGCCGACGACAGAAAATTTTCCGGCGCACGCTGGATTCTGCCTAGCGCGTGCTTGCTTGATTCGTATTCAGACATATTTCTTAAGGCCCCTGCTTGACCCACAATACTGCGGTCACATTACATTAGATATCGCTAATATTAGCAGAATCTAATGATACGCAGTGCTGCACTGCAGCATCGGACGATTTGCGTTAAAGTTTGTCAATGGCCACCAAAAACAAAACTGCGGCAAGCACCGACATCTTTGACCTGATTGGCAAGTCGGAAAATATCGAACAAGCCGCCATGGCCATGCAGGCCATGTCACACCCCTTACGCATCAAAATCTTGTGCCTGCTATCGTCCGGCGAAATGATGGTGCAGGAAATTGTCGAGGCGGTCGGCACCACACAGGGCAATGTGTCGCAACATCTGGCAATCCTCAAAGCCAGCGCCATGATTGTGTCGCGCGCCGAGGGCAAAAAAACCTACTACTGGATTGAAGACAAACGTGTGATCAAAATTGTCGCCATGACACGCGATGTGTTTTGTTCGATTTAAGATGTGGTTGACCTTGTCGAAGCGATCAGGCAATCCTTCACTCGACAGTAAGACATTCTGACCGTCCGTCCTCCCATCTCGTGGCGCACCAATCATTCCTGATTAACGAAGCGCTTATACGAGCCCTGGTTGCAGCTCAGTTTCCCCAATGGGCAAACTTACCTATACGTTCTGTTCCCCAATCGGGCTGGGACAACCGGACTTTCCTTTTGGGTGACGACATGGTCGCACGCTTGCCGAGTGCGCCCTGCTACGAAGCGCAGGTGATTCGTGAACAGCGTTGGCTGCCTTATCTCGGCCCTCACCTACCTTTGGAAATCCCTGAGCCGTTGGCGCTCGGCCATCCCGGTAGCGGCTACCCGTCTTCATGGTCGGTCTACCGATGGATAGCGGGCGACGCAGCCGCGACCTCGCCACCTACCAACATTGCGCAGTTCGCGCAAGACCTTTCGCTTTTTCTCCACGCACTTTGGCAAGTACCGACTATTGGCGGTCCTAAGCCTGGACCGGAAAACTTTCACCGCGGCGGCCCGCTCGGCATCTATGACGAGCAGTTCCGCGAAGCGATAACCGCGCTGGGCGACCAGATCAACAGCACTTTCGCACTCGCGATCTGGGATGCGGCGGCTGCCTCAAACTGGAGCGGACCGCCGGTGTGGGTTCACGGCGACATCGCGCTTGGCAATCTGCTCGTACGTAATGGCAAGCTCGCAGCGGTCATCGACTTCGGGCAAGTCTGCGTCGGCGATCCCGCTTGTGATCTCGCCATCGCATGGACTTTCTTTAAAGCGCAACATCGCCAGACACTTCGCATGCGACTGGACCTTGATTCGGCCACCTGGCACCGCGGGCGTGCGTGGGCATTGTGGAAAGCGGTTATCGTTGCAGCAGGACTTGTTGAAACCAACGCCATCGAGCGGCGGGCGTCGAGGCAAACAATCGATGAAGTTCTCAATGACACTACAAACGCAGCGGGCTAGTCGTACGCATCTGAAAATCTTCAAGAATACAAAGGTTTGATCAAGTTAAGAAGTAACGAGGGATACGCTGGATGGAAAATCATTGCTAAAGTGGCGAAGGAATTCTGCTAATGGTACGTTTCCATAAGCAATTGGATCGGCCCTTTTGTTTGCCTATGTTTTTCTCAAAAAACTATTAGAATGCTCGGGCGCAATGTGATCTGGCATGTGCATGGGCGCAACCTAAAAAAATGCGAGAAACATCGTTATGTACAACTGCCCACACTGTCACGCGCCAACATTTTCTTTCTGGCAAAAAAACACTCTTGGACCAGGTCGCGCGATAGAGTGCTCTGCCTGTAAAGGAGGAGTTAGTGTTCCTTGGGTCCGCTCCATGTTGTGCGTTTCGCCGATCTTCCTGCTTGGCATCGCTGCTCACATCTACTTGCGTCCAATGGTTGGCGCATCAGGTGCGTTATTGGGCTTGTCGATCGGCTTTGTCGTCGGATTTGCGATTAGTTTGCCGCTGTACCACCGCTTTGCGCCAATTGTTAAGCGATAGTTCTCTTACACGCACTGACCTGCGCAAATTGTTCGCGAGCCAATAATGGAAACCTACGCCGCCCGACTATTGAAACAAGTGCTCGATAGATGCCATAAAACGCCGTTCAGCGAAATTCGTTTTATCTCAGGAATGAGCCCGGCCTATGTCGACAAGGCGGGGCCTCATTTTATTCGTGGTGCGTACCTGTCCACGGATATCGTTTACGAGATTCATCAGTTATGCTGTTTGCTGACGGATGAGGCGGTGCAAAATCCCGAAACATCTAGCGCCTACAGCTTCGCATTGCGGCGCCTGGGCCGATTTTTTTGCAAATATCAACGCATTGGCAACGTCGCGAGTCTTATCCTCTTGCGCGACGAACACGCGCCTGAATATGTCGAGGCGATCCGGCCGAGAAAGCGCCCCACGCTTCGAGCCGAGGCAAAGCCGAATTCGTAGTTGGCGAGTGTTTGGCGCGATCTTCAGCTTGAAATAGTTGGTTGCGCCCCGTCGAACGGCACAAGAGTGCACCGATCTTTACAACTTAAACAGCGTACGCTCGCAACTCCTCCAGCGTGACCACTTCCAAGGCGCGTTCGTGGGTAGCGGCGAGTGACACTTTTGGTGCCTTGCCGACCACAAATGCTTCCTCCCAACGCGCCACACACAGGCACCAGCGGTCACCGGCCTTTAATCCCGGAAAACCAAACTCCGGATGGGGAGTGGATAAATCGTTGCCCTGCGCTTTTGAAAACGCCAAAAATTCCGCAGTCAAAACCACACATACCGTATGTGAGCCGTGGTCTTCATCATTGGTATGACAAAAACCATCGCGAAAAAACCCCGTCATGGGTGAAAAGCAGCAGGATTCAAGTTGCCCGCCCAACACATTGCGCGCGGTGGATTGTCCTGTCAGGTTTGGTTGATGATCGCTCATGTTGATTGATTGTTTATTTAGTTAGGATTGGCTTGTTTAAGTGGTGCGCCACTTGTTTTTGGCGTTGTCGTCGGTCACCCGCGCGTCCACCCAGCGGCTGCCTTCTGGAGTGGTTTCTTTTTTCCAGAACGGCGCGTCGGTTTTTAAATAATCCATGATAAAGGCGCAGGCATCAAATGCATCCTGTCGATGCGCCGAGGCGACCATCACCAATACAATTTGATCGCTTGGCAATAAGCTGCCGATGCGATGAATCACGGTGGCGTCGATCAACTGCCAACGACTGGTGGCATCATCAACAATTTTTGCGAGTGCCTTTTCAGTCATGCCCGGATAGTGTTCGAGGGTCATGGTCGACACACCGCTGCCGTCGTTGACATCGCGCACCACACCAACAAACGATGCGATCGCACCGACATTTCGATGACGGGCACGCATCGCGGCGTGTTCATCGGTCAAATCAAAATCGGCAGATTGAATACGAATGATCGGCGAAAACACGGCTAGCCCCCGGTCACCGGCGGAAAAATCGCGACTTCATCCCCGGACTTGATCGGGTCGGTCAACTGCGCCATATCCTGATTGACCGCCACGCGCCAACGGCGACCCGCCGCCAATGCTTCGGCATAGGCACCCCCCCGCTCGGACAAACACGCCACCAACCCGGCAACGGTGGCATCGGCAGGCAGGGCCACATCTTCGTTAGCCACACCGATCAACTCCCGCAGGCTCGCAAAATACAAAACTTTGACCATTACTTCACCACATGCAAATTCGGTTTACGCAATCCCAAATGTTGAACGATAAATGCCGCCACACCTTCGGCATCTTCCAACACAAACTGCGGCAGATCGGTGGCGAGTGGTTCATCGGTCACTACCGCGATGACGTTTTTATCTTCCACAAACAACAACGGCCGATCGGCCAGCTTGCGATGTACTTCAATTTTTGGCAGGTCGTGGTGTTTCCAGCCTTCAACAATCACCAGGTCACACGGCGACAAATGTTTTAACTGCTCCTCCAATGACGGCTCGTGTTGCCCGCGTAACTCATGCATCAGCGCCCAGCGGTTGCTCGACGACACCAACACCTCGGTCGCACCCGCCATTCGATGCCGATGCGAATCCTTGCCCGGCGTGTCAATGTCAAATTCATGATGGGCGTGTTTGATCAACGATACCCGCAAGCCATCCATCACCAGACAGGGAATCACTTTTTCAATCAGGGTGGTTTTGCCGCTACCCGAGTAACCGGCGATGGCGATAATTTTCATAATTTGATTATCAATTATTTTTTCGACAGACGACTTGAGGTGAATCAGTTCGGCGCATTCAGGTAAAAACTACGGTTTGACATCCACACCAAAGGTGTTGGCAATAAACGCCAACATGTCACTGCGTTCTTCGATGATCTTCGAGGTCGGTTTGCCAGCGCCATGTCCGGCACTGGTTTCAATACGAATTAACTTCGGCGCAGTGCCTGTATCCGCCGCCTGTAATGCCGCAGCATATTTGAAACTATGCGCCGGCACCACACGGTCGTCGTGATCAGCAGTGGTGATCAGAATCGGTGGATACTTTTGCCCGGCACGAATATTGTGCATCGGTGAATAGGCAGCCAATGCTTTGAATTCGTCGGCGTTGTCTGATGAACCGTAATCCGACACCCAAGCCCAACCGATGGTGAATTTATGGAAACGCAGCATATCCATCACACCCACCTGTGGCACGGCGGCACCAAATAAATCCGGACGCTGATTGACCACTGCACCCACCAACAAACCACCATTCGAGCCACCATTTATAGCAAGGCGCGACGGTTGGGTGATTTTGTGGCTGACCAACCATTCACCGGCGGCAATAAAGTCATCAAACACATTTTGTTTCTTAAGTTTGGTGCCGGCGTCATGCCAGGCCGCGCCATACTCCCCGCCACCGCGAATCGAGGCTGTCACATAGACGCCGCCTATACGCATCCAGGTTGACGCAGTCACCCGATAACTCGGTGTTTCGGAAACGTTAAAGCCGCCGTAGCCGTAAAGCAACGTGGGGTTGTTGCCATCGAGTTGCAGGCCTTTGCGATGGGCGATAAAAATCGGGAAACGGGTGCCGTCTTTGCTGGTGACAAATTCACGTCTGGTTTCATATTGCGCGGAATCAAACGCGGTCTTGGGGCGGGCAAACGATGTCGATTTGCCGGTGCGAATGTCGTAACGAAAAATCTCTGTCGGGTTGATCAGGCTGGTGTAGCTATAAAACGTTTCTTTGTGGGTGAATCGTCCGCCAAATCCGGATGAGGAACCCACGCCCGGAAAATCGACGTTGCGAACAAACTTGCCATCAAGCATATGCATTTTGACCAGCGTGGCGGCGTCCTGCAGATAGTTTACAAAAATGCGTCCGCCCACCACCGAAGCCGAGGTCATGGCGTCTTTGGTTTCGATCACCACGGTTTTCCAGTTCGCGCGTTCCCGTTTGGTCACGTCGATGGCAATAATTCGCCCCTTTGGTGCATCCTTGTCTGTCTTCACCCACAAGGTATTGCCATTCGAGCCGATCGGCGTGTATTCGGCGTCAAAATCGAGTGTGATGGTGAGCAAAGGTGAGGTGCCGTTTGCAGATGGAACCAACGCGCCATTTTTAAGCGGCATCACCATCAAACCGTTTTTGCGGCCGGAGCCCTTCCACACATTCACAATGACAAATTTGGCGTCGTCGGTGACCATGGTGCCAAAACCCCAGGTTTTTTCCGCCTGGTTTTGATAAACCAATACGTCTTTGGATTGGTCGGTGCCGACGCGGTGGTAATACAGTTTTTGGAAAAAATTACTGCCAGTCAGGGCTTCGCCAGTTTTGGGGGCGTCGTAACGCGAGTAGAAAAATCCCTTGCCGTCCGGTGTCCATTGCGCACTGGAAAATTTTACCCATTGCACCTTGTCGGCGAGGTCTTTGCCGGATTTAAGGTCACGCACCTGCCAGTTTTGCCAATCCGAACCAGCAGCCGAGGTGCCGTAGGCGAGGTAACGTCCATCCCGACTTACGGCGGTGCCGGTCAGCGCCACGGTGCCGTCTTTGGAAAGTAAATTAGGGTCAATTGCCACGGTCGGTTTGGCGGTGAGGGAGGCGGCCGTGTAAATCACTGACTGCTGCTGCAAACCGTTATTGCGAGTCCAAAAATATTTGCCGCCCTCTCTAAACGGCAGGCCAAAACGCTCAAAGTTATACAGCTCGGTGTAAATTTTTTTCACCGTCGCACGTTGTGGCATCGACTCAAGATAACGATCGGTCACGGCATTTTGCGCAACCACCCAAGCCTTGGTTTCGGCGCTGTTGTCGTCTTCCAGCCATCGATAAGGATCGGCCACCACCGTGCCGTGATAAGTATCAACCTGCTCGCCTTTACGGGTTTCCGGGTATTTCATGGGATGGGCTTGGGCGGCCAATGTTACCGCGCCAACAACGAACAGACAGGACTGCAATAGTTTGGATGACATAATTTTTCCACTCGAATTAAGGGGTATCAACATCGATCAACGACGGTCTGGTCGCTTCTTGTAAGTTCGGCGCATCGAGTTCAACCCGTTCAATGGATTGAAAACGATCACTAATTTTTTTGCTGGTCACGGCAACGTCAACCACATCCTGATTGGCCTGACGAATATGATCCGCCAATTTGCGCATACGTTCATCAAAGCGGCCAAATTCTTTGCCGAGCTTGCCCAATTCGTCCTTGATGATGTGCACCTGTTTGCGTGTCTCAACATCTTTCAATACTGCACGCACGGTATTGAGCACCGCCATCAATGTGGTCGGTGAAACGATCCACACCCGCCGCTGTTGTGCGTAATCAACAATGTCGCGATGACGAGCGTGTATCTCGGCAAACACCGCCTCAGCAGGCACAAACATCATCGCACCGTCCGAAGTCACACCGGAAATAATGTATTTGGATGAAATTGCGTCTACGTGTTTTTTAACGTCGGCTTTAAACACCGCCGGTGATACCCGGTCGGCCTCGTCTGAAATCATCCGCTCGTAATTTTCTAGTGGAAACTTGGAGTCGATGGCGATCAACCCGACCGGCTCAGGTAATTTCAATACACAATCGGCCACCACTTTCTGGCCGCCATGTGAAAACCCGTATTGAAATTCGAAACATGTCTCCGGCAACATATTTCGAATGACCTGTTCCAGTTGCACCTCACCAAAGGCACCACGTGATTTTTTGTCACCGAGTAATTGCTGCAACGAAACCACGTTGGTGGTGAGGCCGTCGAGTTTTTTCTGCGCTTCATCAATCGTCGCCAGACGGGTCATCACATTGACAAACGTCTCGTTGGTCTTTTTGAACCCCTCATCGAGCCGCTCGGTAACCTTGCCGGAAATTTCCGCCAAACGCGTGTCGTTGGTCTTGGTGAGTTGATCAACCCGCTCGGTAATTTGTAAGGTCAACAAACGCATGGTCGATTGCATCGCCTCGGTTTGCACGCGGCTTTGTTCGGCAATTTTTTCCAGAGTCTGCGCGAGCATTTCGCTTTTTAACGCATCCTGCTTTTGTGACAGGTTTTGCGTGAGGGCGGCGAGATTTTGCGCCTGGTCGAGTTGAAGTTTGGTGACCGCCTCACGGGTGGAGGTCAATTCCAGCGACACCGCCGCGCGCAGACGCTCACCGGCTTCAGCCTGGCTTTGCGCGATGCGATCACCCTGCTTGGCGAGTCCATCGCCCATGTCCGTGAGCATTTCACGGTGGCGTGTGGCTTGTTCTGCCACCTGCAGGGCAGCTAGGTCGGTTGGCAATTGCCGCAGCAAATGACGCAACTGTAAATGCTGAACAAATACGACCACCAGGGTCAGCACCAAACCGGCAAGAACCAGCCACAACACCACTTCCATACTCATGGTTTTGCCCTAGATACGGCAACCCGCAACCGTGCTGCCCGGATCAATACGCGTGGCATGGAATGATTTTGATTCGGCATCAGACGATCTCCGATCGAAAAACCTGCCCATTCATCGTCTTTAACTGTTTGTTTTTTCACGACTTATCCGGAAATGTTGAACGATCAGTTTAGCATGCAGCCCGCGCGCCTGAGATTGTCAAACTATGTGAAAAGTGTTCTATTCCACAGCCCCGCCCGGCCGATCATCCGATCATGAATGCATCGATTTGAACACGCCCCCTTGCCGCATCGCGAAGCGACAATCGGCCGGCTCAAACCGACGACACTCCAGTAGGCGCATGGTAGTTCTAATAAAAATACAAAAGGCCACGTGGGAAACCACGTGGCCTTTATGTTTTGTTTCAGCTTGACCGCGTGGCGATCAATTAAGCAGCTTCGCGTGATGCCCTTTTACGCTCATGCTCCAATAAGAAACGTTTGCGAATACGAATGGTCTTTGGTGTGATTTCGACCAACTCGTCGTCCTCGATCATTTCGATGGCGGACTCCAGCGTGATCTGAATCGGCGGCACCAGTGCCACGGCTTCGTCGGTACCCGACGAACGCACGTTGGTCAGCTGTTTGCCCTTAATGGGGTTAACAACCAGATCGTTGTCACGGCTGTGTAAACCAATAACCATGCCTTCGTACAGGCGGTCACCCGGCGAAACAATCATACGGCCACGATCCTGCAGTTTCCAAAGCGCATAGGCAACTGCGTCGCCCTTCTCAGCAGAAATCAAAACGCCATTACGGCGCCCGGCAATATCGCCGCGCAGCGGGGAATATTCGTCAAACACGTTGCTTTTTAAGCCGGTTCCACGCGTCATGTTCATGAAGTCGGTTTGGAAACCGATCAATCCACGTGCCGGAATACGATAATCCAAGCGCACACGACCACGACCATCCGACACCATGTCAACCAAGTCGCCCTTACGCGCACCCAGTGCTTCCATGACTGCGCCCTGATGCGAATCTTCGACGTCGACGGTGAGCATTTCAATCGGCTCACATTTGACGCCGTCAATTTCTTTGTAAACCACCATTGGTTTGCCAACGGCCAACTCAAAACCTTCACGGCGCATGGTCTCGAGCAAAATGGTCAGGTGC
>JAYTBF010000081.1:0-2122 GCA_043737175.1 Burkholderiales bacterium | reverse complement strand
GCACATCGGGTAACTCGGTGCGGTCCCCGCTGCCGCCACCATCCAAACTGCGGTTGGCAAAGCGTTTGATGATTTGAATGTATTTGATGTCTTCACGGCTGGTAAACCGGCCGTCCACGGCCGCAGCTTCCAGGTGGTGCAGACAAACGTAATTCGCACGGCCCTTCAGCAGCGCAATGCTGACCGGAATACCCAGCGCATCGATCACGGTCGGAATATCGCGATGAAATAATTGATCCTGCAACGTCTTGGTGCCAGTGGAAATCACCACCTTGCCACCGGAGCGCAATGCCGGCACCAGGTACGCAAAGGTTTTTCCAGTACCGGTACCGGCCTCGGCGATCAACACCCCGGCACGATTAATGGCCGACTCAATTTTGGTCGCCATTTCAATCTGGCTGTCGCGGTGACGAAAATCAGGAATACGGCTGGCCAACGGCCCGGTCGGGCCAAACAGGTGCACAAGATCGGATTGCGACATCAGTTACGAACTCTCTTGTCTGCTGTTGGAGGTGCATGATGATCCATATAACAAGCGATCCATGCCAGTGCGAGCAACACCATGAAGTACATAGTGTTGGCCGGAATCTGCAGATTAAAGTCAACGCTGGAGTGAATCATGATGGCGAGAATACCCATGATGGACGCAAACGCCAGCCCGCGCATCAATGGGTCGCGTCGTCGAGCTTGTGCAATCAGCGCCACCACAAAACTCGCGCCGACAATCAATCCCAGCCAGATAAAACCGATCAGACCGAACTCGGCGGCCATCTGCGCATAATCGTTGTGGGCATATTCAAAATAACCGGCCATCACATCTTCGGTTCGATACTTCGGAAAAACCGCCTGCCACGCGCCCGCGCCAACACCCACGATCGGAAAATCTTTGATCATGGCCAAGGTGCTGGTGGTTGCATCCAGCCGCTCTTCCATCGACTCCGACGCACCCGCAATCGGCACTTCCTGTCGAACAATGCTGGTTTGTTCGATGCGCTGCGCCAGTTGTTCAACACCAAACCATGAGCCGACGATAAAGATATCAATCGCAATCAGACTTACCAGCAACACGACCGTGCCGCGCGTGGCATATCGTGAAAAGGCAATGCCAATCACGCCGGCGATCATGAGCGCAGCAAAAAACGCGGTATTGCCCATTCGGGAACGGGTGCTGACCAAGGCAATCACCATCACACACAACATCAGACGTAAACGCATTTTTGGACTAAAAATCCATTCCAGAAAATTGCGCAACCGCTGTTTCCATGTGCCGGCGTTGCGATCACGAATATCCGCAATCAGCAAGCCAATGCCGAGCGCCAAGGTCATTTCCAAAAAGCCGGCAAAGTGATTGCGATTGAAATAGGGACCACTGGCGACATTGCCATGAAACATCGGTGAACCAAACCAGGTGATGCGGACATTGTTCAAATGCATCAACACACCGTACACCGCCAGCACCAATGCCCATACCACCAACACAAACACAAACTGCCGTGCGCGCTCGCGCGAAGTGACCAACAGCAACGTAACCACAAAACCGGCGACATAAGCCATGGATTTCAGAAAACCCGCCTGCCCCGCATGGGACTCCAAGGCGAGCGTGCGCCAGCCCGAATCAAATGCCAGCGTTTCACGATGCATTGCAGCCGTCTCTGGAGAAATGAGTGATATCACATCGAGCGGCAATGGAATGAGATACAGCAGCAAATAGCCCAACCAGCCGACTAACAACCACACAAACCACTGCGCCTGCTTAAACACCGCACCCAGCACAACCCGACCGGTCGCGTAAGCAATACACCAAATGGCCAAAATCAAAAATACGCCAACCTCCATCACCGCAAAGGACCACGGCTCGACACTGCCAAGCGGGACCGGTAACCAACACAGCAATAACACCCATAACCAAAACAAATGCCGTTCGATGTCGAACGGCTTGGTTTCGAAGCGTCGGCGGGAGGATGATTTAAATAGCACGGGGTTGGCAGGAAAAAAGTACGCGGTCGGCGCAAAACACGGTCATGCCCGTCATTCTAACGGGCTCGGCGGCAATTGGGATGTTTCAGTAAATCAGGCTGACAAGGATTGTCAGCCCGCACTGACGGGGAGGATTGGATCCGAG
>JAYTBF010000080.1:0-2125 GCA_043737175.1 Burkholderiales bacterium | reverse complement strand
TTGCATGGGGTGCAAGGGGTCGGAAGTTCGAATCTTCTCGCTCCGACCAAACAAATTTAAAAGCCCAATTAGAATTCTAATTGGGCTTTTTATATATTGCCTTTAAGGCGCAGAGGCCGACGCCTTTGCGCTGAATTCGCTATGCGCCAAGCATGGTTAATATGCTTTTTAATTCGCTACGGATTTCACGCTGATCGAGGGCGCGCATTTGGCGTGTCGCCGCGGCAGTGGCCGCCTTTGATGCGACCGGCACACTATTCTCGACAGTATCCAAGCGATTGCGCGCGCCGTTAATGGTGAAGCCGTGCTCATACAATAACTCGCGAATCCGCCGGATCAACAACACCTCATGGTGCTGATAGTAACGACGATTGCCGCGACGCTTGAGTGGCTTCAATTGGGTAAATTCCTGCTCCCAATACCGCAGCACATGCGGTTTGACGCCACATAGGTCGCTGACTTCACCAATGGTGAAATAACGTTTGGCCGGAATGGCCGGAAGGCTACTAGATGGTTGCGGATCCATTGAACGACTTCTCCACGAGGGCCTTCAATTTTTGGCTCGCATGAAACGTGACAACCCGTCTGGCCGTGATCGGGATTTCTTCCCCCGTCTTCGGGTTTCGGCCGGGTCGCTGTGGTTTATTGCGAAGTTGAAAATTACCAAATCCTGACAGCTTTACACTGTCGCCTCGTTCGAGCGCCATCCTGATTTCTTCGAAAAACGATTCCACCATATCTTTGGCTTCTCGCTTGTTCAAACCGACCTTTTCAAACATCAAGTCAGCCAGTTCCGCTTTTGTCAGTGTCATTGACATTTTCTTGTTTATTTTCTGAGGGTTGCGCCGAATTTCTGAGACATTACTTCAACAAACTGCGTTATTACCTGATCGCACTCGACATCTGTCAAAGTCCTCTCAGTATCTTGCATAACTATACGAAACGCAAGGCTTTTTTTCCCTGCCTCAAGGTGCGGGCCGCGGTAAAAGTCAAAAAGCATAAACTCCACCAAATTGGCGAGTTTGAGTGTTTTTGTGGCATCCGAAATGGCCTGAATGGACACGCATTCGTCCACCAAAAGGGCCACATCTCGTCGGACCATTTGCATTCTTGAAATGGATTGATTGAGAATTTCACCCTGGTTGGATATGGCCAAGACGTCCAGTTCAAAGGCGATAGGCGCATTGGACAATTCGAATTTTTGCTGCCAGCGCGGATGTAATTCACCGATCCAGCCGATTTTTTTGCCATCAACCATTATTTCTGCGCTGCGACCAGGATGGAGTGCGGGATGGCTTTTGGCCTCAAAACGAACAGTTAATCCGTGTAAAAGGGTTTCGACATCGCCCTTTAACGAGAAAAAATCCATTTTTTCGATTTTGTCCTCGCCCCACTGTTCGGCATGGCGTGGGCCATAAACCAAGCCACCAATCCGCTCGGGCTGATTTTCGAGTTTGGCATCACTAGCAGTAAAACAGCGACCAATTTCAAACAGTTTGGCGCGTGATTCACCGTGATTCAAATTGTGTTGCAATGATGCAATCAGTCCGCCCAACAGGCTGGTGCGCATCACACTCATTTGTGATGCAATGGGATTGGCAAGCCGCACCGGCTGGGCGTTGCCAAGCAATTCTGTCTCCCAGAATTCCGGCACAAAACTGTAATTAATGACTTCTTGATAACCTAAATCAGCAAGCTCGTGGCGTAGTCGCCGACGCGAACGGTATGAGTCCGAGATGGCGGTCATCGGGACGGAGGCGTGTGGAGGTGTTGCCGGTATGGATTCATAACCGTGAATACGCGCCACCTCTTCCACAAAATCTTCCTCAATGTTCAGGTCGAAGCGGTAGCATGGGGGCGTAACCACCATCGTGGCAGTGCTGCCATCGGCCACTACTTTGCAATCCAGCCGCTCAAATATTTGTTTCATTTCGACTGGATCGATCAACATGCCGATCAACGCGCACACTCGCGCCGGCCGAACACGAACGGACTTGCGTTCGGGTAATGTTCCCCGCGCCTCGGTAATCGGACCCACGCTTGTTTGTGAGGTGCCGCATATGGCAAGAGTCAACTCGGTCGCGTATTCAATGCCATCCAACGCTGACGAAGGGTCCACGCCGCG
>JAYTBF010000079.1:0-27215 GCA_043737175.1 Burkholderiales bacterium | reverse complement strand
CGGACCATCTGCGGTGCGCATCATAGACAAACTCCGCGAAGATTTCGCCACCATCAAGCACGCCTCGCGCGACGTGGAATTCTTAGTCACGTTCAGCGCCGGCATTGCGTCTGTCTGGCCTTCGGCGAACCCATCCAACTTGATGATTGCCGCGGATAACGGCTTGTATCAAGCTAAAAGAGCCGGCAGAAATCGCGTCGTCGTCGTGAGCGAATTACGCTAAGGTCCGAACTCGTGCAATGCTGTAACGGCGAGTGTGGTTCGGTTAGCGACACCTCCTTTACGACCAAGGCGGTTCGAACCGCCGAGAAGAGCGGCACTCGGCGAGCGGCTTTACTGCTTATCCTGCATGATCGTGACTGCATACGCTGAACCAGGCTGCGAAGGTCGCCCGTCCTGTGCACATGCTTGACGCCAACTCATCGCGCACTTCCCCACCGCCTAGAGTATTAGCATCGCCTCACCGTTGTGCGCATTGATCACAATCTGTTCACCGGTCCGGCTGCAGCGCAGTTCGCGTGGCTCCGAAATCAACGATTAGCGAATTGAAATGACTTCGGCAACCGCCGCGTCCCTCGTTGTGATCGCACGACGTCTGGCTCGTGTCGCATGGTCGATATACACCCACAATACGGCATTCGATTCCGCTCGCATCAAAAATGCGTTGACATAAACCATAGAATCTCCTGGCCGTTTGAGCCCGCTCCGATATCTGCGCGTTGCGAGGGATAGCACAATAGATTGATTCACGGCCTAGCTGCTCCACTCAGGCGTATGTCGAATCATGGTTTTTTGGCAGTGCGAGAAAACGCATGTACTCGCCTTCTCGTAACACCACGGCACGTTTAGACTGGGTGAGTCGAATGCTGTAGAGCGATCGGGTTTTGCCGTCTAACAAATGGCGTTGAAGTGAAAGCGGGATTGGTTGGATTTTCTCCCATTTCAACCCTGGATCGCGCTGTACATCGGCCCACGTCAGCTTGCTGATTTTTTCGAGCTGTTTAATGAGCTGGATTTTGTCGTTCTTTTCCAACGCGAACAGACTTTCCAGAAACGGCGGGTAGTTCAGGTCCAGCAGTACTAAATTACTTGCTACGGCCACTGGTGACCCTCAGTTTCTTCGATATGGAAGCGACGGTCGTCTTTTTGGGCGAATTCTTCGTCGCCCAATCAAGGGCGCGATCAAGTTCCGCCTGTGTGGACTGCGTATGCACCCACGCCTGGCTTTTTGGGATGGTAATTGCTGTTTGAATGCGCCATTCACCTGGCTCAATCTCTTCGATGATCACCTGCTGACCGGCATATTGCTTGCCAATAGAGATTTGCCCACTGGTGCCGACGATTTTCGTTTGCATAGCCATGGTTACGCTCCTTCATAAATTCATGCCGCATGATAGCATGAAAGCACCCGAAGTCAACTGGCCTAGTTATGCACCTGCACCGACTTAACCTTCCCCAACATCGACCTCAAAAATAGCCGCGCCGGATCACATGGAGTAAATCTAGACCCATCCATGCAACGACGTATTCGGTTTCCGGCAAGACGAAAGACGCACCTTCCTTCTTAGTTTAAGCAATTCGGACCAAATTGCGATTTTTTCATCGAGTCTACGTTCGCAATTGGACCGTCGCTGGGAACAACCGCAATTGGCCGGTTTCATCGATTCTACATCTAGGTTGTTTGGACCCAATCCAGCGGTGCAACGTTTGACGTGAACGGCGGCGACCGAAGGGAGCGAGCCCAGCTTGCTGGGCGTCCCCTCAACGGAATTGTTGGGCGTCACTTCCACTTGAGATTGAGCTTGCGATTGGACGCCGCGCAGTCTCTGAGATACAGATTGATGAGACTTTGATACGGGATGCCTACGTCGGCAGAGATGGACTTGAAGTAACTGATGCTCTCTTCGTCCAAGCGGATCGTGATCTGCTTTTTTAGCTGAGCAGCGTAGGGATTTTTTACTGCCTTTGAAAAATCGTATTCGGCACGCATGATTTTCACCTCTCGTAAATTTTTGCTTCTGGTCGCGTAGCCTTTCGCGCCGAGACAATTCGGATCGTCCGGTCTCCAGCGCGATAACAATGACAGACCACAAGAAGCTTCAAGCTTGAGCTATAGCCCAACAGAACAAAGCGCTCTTCATCACTTGAATGATCTGGGTCGGGGATTAACTTGGCGTGATCATCCAGAAAGACAGACTTGGCTTCTTCAAAGCCAACACCGTGTTTCTTAAGGTTGGCTTTAGCCTTTGCCTCATCCCATTCGAAGTGAAGTCCGTCCATTCCGGAATGTTAACTACAGTGTAGTTAATGGTCAAGGCTTGCGAGAGGGCTAGTCTGGGGCGCCCAACTCAATGTCGAGATGCAAAATGCCGCATATCGCGGCGCGCTGCTCCCTACTGTGGCAAAGAAAGATGCGGAAACGTCCTTGCAATCAACAAGTTGTTCTCTCGTTTTATGCCTATGTACAGTCATAACAGAATCCCCATTCCCGGCAAATTGATTCGCCCGATGCCTAGTGTCATTTTATCCTCGCCACCGTAGTCTAGCGCCGCACTTGTACTTCAGGCAGTGGAATTGGAAGTCGATCGTGAAGGTCCGTTATTGGCCGGTTTCATCGATTCTGCATCTAGTGAATGGATGGGCTGGATCCCTGCCTTCGCAGGGATGACGAAGTGATTTTTCCGACGTCCGGGCCGCGATGACGGCAAGAGTTATGACGGTGGCTTTCGCCTTCGCGACTATTGTTCGCGATGATATTGCACCACCCGCTCGACTTCGTTTTTTGAACCCAACACCACCGCAACCCGCTGATGTAACGAGGTCGGCACAATATCCAAAATGCGTTCATGACCGGTGGTGGCCGCACCGCCCGCTTGTTCAATAATCATGGCCATCGGATTGGCTTCATAAAGTAATCGCAACCGGCCCGGCTTTGAGGGGTCTTTGTTGTCGCGTGGATACATAAAAATTCCACTACGCGTCAGGATACGAAACACGTCCGCGACCATCGAAGCAATCCAGCGCATATTAAAATCTTTTGCGCGTGGTCCGGTTTTGCCGGCGAGCAGTTCATTGATATAACGTTGGACCGGCACCTGCCAGTGACGCATATTCGACATGTTGATGGCGAATTCCTGAGTGTCATCGGCAATGCGCATATCTTCCTGGGTAAGCACAAACGATCCCAACTCTCGATCGAGCGTAAAGGTATGCACACCGGCACCGAGCGTCAACACCAGCACCGTGGACGGGCCAAATACGGCGAAGCCAGCGCACAACTGGTCGCGACCCGGCTGCAAAAAATCTTTTTCGGTCGGTATCTCGACACCATCCGGGCATTTCAACACCGAAAAAATGGTGCCGACACTTGCGTTGACATCGATGTTGGATGAGCCGTCCAGTGGATCAAACAACAACAAATACTCACCTTTGGGATAACGATGGGGAATCAGATGCGGATGCTCCATTTCTTCGGAGGCCATGGCCGCCAAATGGCCACCCCACTCGTTGGCCTCGAGCAAAATTTCATTGGCGATCACATCAAGCTTTTTTTGCGCCTCGCCTTGAATATTGCCGGCACCATAGTCACCCAGATTGCCGCCCAGCGCACCCTTGCCAACATTGATTGAAATCGCCTTGATGGCGCGCGCCACCACTTCGATCAGCAATCGTAAGTCGGCCGGTACCACCTTGCGGTTGTATTGTTCTTCAATAAGAAAACGCGTCAGGGTGATTTTTTTCATTGGATCGGCGTCTTGGTCGGCAAATTGGCGGCGTATAAATTGATGCGGGCGTCGAGTCGGGCCACGTCATCGCGCAAGGTTTCGTTTGCACGGGCGAGTGTTTCTAAATCGTTTTTGGTAATAAACGCATGGCGTTCATGCACTAAATATTCGGCAACGTTTTCTGTGAACCGTTGTTTGGCCTCTTCGCCCCACGCCGACAACGCCTCTGCACTGCCGACCAGGCGATGTGCGGCAATGTCGGCCGTGCGCCCACCGCCAAACAATTTGCTTAAATCTTCTTCAATGTCCCACTCAACATTGCGGGCAATATCCGCCAATAACTGCGCCAACTCACTGTCGCCATCAAATTTGATTTGATGAAATGCCGCTTCATTTTTTTTGATTAACGCCGGCAAGATCACCAGCGGGATAACAAAGGTAACTGCCGCCACGTCATCCGCACTATCCGCACCATTGCCGACCGGTTCCACGCCACCCGTTTGGGTAATGCGAATCGCAAGACTCAGCGGGCCGATCGACAAATTTATTCGCGCACCGGCATACGCAGACAAACGCTCACGTGCCATCGGGTAATCATTTAGTACCCGATTAATGGCGGTGGCGGCTGGTAAGTTGGCGGCTGTTTTAAACATGACTCTATTATGACAAAGACGCCCGTCACAAAATCAAAACCCGTTTGTCCCACCGTAAAAACGATGGAACAAACGGGTCGGATTGGAACGATAGACGGTGATTAGTCGAGCTGCTGAATTCCCGCCAGTTTCCAGGTGGAGTTGGCGTCCGCCAAGTCTTTGACCACGTGCCAGACTTCGTCAAACCCTTCTGCGCCTGCGCCCTCATCGCGAATCACGCCGGTATAACGCACGCTGGCAACCGCTTTTTGAGTCTCGATAATCACTTCAATGACGCGGGCCTCAACCGATACCACTTCGGTTTTTTGTGCGGCGGCGCCACGCTCTTGCATTTGCAGGCTGATTTCAGCAAACATTTCCGGCGTGGTGAATTCGCGAATGTCGTTGAGATCTTTGCTGTCATTGGCTGCTTGTAAACGAATAAACGCTGCTTTTGAATTGCGCTCAAACGGTGCCACGTCAAAATCGGCCGGAATACGCGGATGCTCGGTTGCCATGGCAATTTCTTGCGGCGAAGCGTTGCCGCCGGACAAACGGCTACCGATTTCTGGAGTGGCGACGCGGGCGACGGCGTTATGTCCGCTGGCCATATCCATCGGCGACGGCGTCGCGGTAGTGTCGGCGGCGGGGGTGGGTTGACCGTCGTGGCCCGCATATTGCATTTGATTGCCGCTCGCTTCGGCAGCTTTTTTACGCATAAACATACGCACCACCATAAACACAGCAATGGCCAAACCGACCATCAGGATAATGTCAAAAAATTTGATGCCATCAAATGCACCACCCATAAACATGGCGGCGAGAATGCCACCAGCTGCCAATCCGGCGATCGGGCCGAGCCATTTGCTCATGCCCGAGGCGGGTTTGGCGGCAGCGGCGGCAGCGCCTGCGGCACCGGCAGGGGCGGCGGCGGTACCGGGCGTGGCGGCCGGTGGTGCCGGGGTGGCGGCCGGTGGCGTCGGATTATTCTTTACCGAATCGCGTTGCATGCCAGATGATTTGCCTCCACCAAAACGCTTTTTAGCTTCGGCATCGGCCATGAAGCCCAGCGCGCCGATGGTAAATACAGAAATGATGATTGAAGCCAGAAGTGTTTTCATGGCAGATCCTAAAAAATAATGGGGTGAAAGACGAAAAACCACAAACAATCAACGGATTTTCTCGGCTTGAAATCGAATCGCTATTATGACCAAGAAGCGAATGATTCGTGCTGACTTCGGCACAAATAAATCCGCCACACCTTGCCGCGTTTTGCCTCGTTCCAACGCGCCCCGTCGATAGGCCGCATTTACAACCTAGAAACCGCAGGTGCGCGGCTAGCAACGCCGGCGTGGGCTCAGATCTTGATGCCGCGATGTAATGCCACCACGCCCGCGGCCAGATTCCAGTACTCAACGCGGCCTAGACCCGCCGCAACCAGCATGGTCTTGAGGGTTTCCTGATCGGGGTGCATGCGAATCGACTCGGCCAGATACCGGTAACTGGCTTCGTCTTTGGCGATGAATTTGCCGATTTTGGGCAGCAAGCCGAACGAGTAGGCGTCGTACGCTTTTTCAAGCGAAGGATGCACCTTGGAAAACTCCAGCACCAACAATCGTCCGCCCGGTTTGAGCACCCGCGCCATTTCCGCCAAGGCCACGTCTTTGTGCGTCATATTGCGCAGACCAAACGCCACACTCACCAGATCAAATGATTCATCAGCGAACGGCAATTTTTCGGCGTCGGCCAGGGCGTTGGGTGTCGCCAGGCCGTCATTGGCGAGCCGGTCACGGCCAACTTTTAACATGGCTTCATTTATGTCGGTTTGCCAGACGTGGCCGGCACCAGCGCGTTTGGCAAACGCACGCGCCAGGTCGGCGGTGCCGGAGGCCACGTCAAGAATTTTTTCGCCTGGCTGAACATTGGCCAGGTCAACGGTGAACTTTTTCCATAGCCGGTGCAGCCCACCCGACATCAAATCGTTCATCAGGTCGTAACTGGATGCGACCGACTGAAACACGTCGCGAACCTTGCCGGCCTTTTCGTTTTCATCCACCTGTTTATAACCAAAATGGGTACGACTCATTTTGAACTTTCTTTCCAAAACGGCCGCTCACTGTAAGCGGTCACATGCTCAATTTTCCAGCGTGAATGCCCATCACCACCGTCAATGCGTTTTGCCAATTGATAGGTGGTATTAAATTGTTGGGCAGGCTGATCCTTAAATTGGATCGTCCAGCACAAATCCGCCAGAAAAAAATCATCGCCCTGGTGAAGGCAAACGTTTTCGCAAAAATCGGCGCGCGAGAATCCACCTTGAGCGTAATGGTGGCAAAGCGACGCGTTGTTTGCAATCAAAGGTTCCTCATCAACAAATAACCCTGCACTGTGTTGATTGGCGATCATCGCCGGTAAACCGTAGTGCGCCGTCACGGCGCGACCATCAAGGCGGTTAAAGGCGTCGCGATAGGATTCAAAAAAAGCACGAATGGCGGCAGGCATAGGTATTCAGCGGTTAATCGCGTTTGGCACCGGCCCGTTCGAGCCGCGACAAATAGGATTGCCAATAATTATTTTGATTGATGCCCAGATCGTACAGATAATCCCAAGAATACAGTCCGGTGTCGTGGCCGTCGGAAAACGTGGGTTTGATGGCGTAGGTGCCCACCGGATCCAGCGCGGTAATCTCGACCAAACGTTTACCGATTTGCAGCACCTCCTGCCCCGGCCCGTGTCCGCGCACTTCGGCGGACGGTGAAGACACCCGCAAATACTCGCAGGTGAGGCGAAATCGATTGCCGTCATCGAACGCAATTTCCAGTTCGCGCGATTTTTGGTGCAGGGTGATTTCAGTCGGATGAGGCGATTTTGACGGCATAAGGTTCGATTAATTGGTAATAAACGGCAATAAACGGCAATAAACGGTAGAGGCGTAATGATACCTGCTCGGCCATGACCAACACTTAATGTCTGCAACTGTCACATTCGCTTCATCAAGCTGAAATATCATACGGGAATGAATCCTACAATTTTGGTTGTTGAAGACGAGCCCGCGATCCAGGACCTGATTCAAATGAATCTGGAAATGGGGGGCTACCGTGTGTTGTGTTGTGCGTCCGCCGAGGCGGCCATGAATTTGGTCAATGCCGAATTGCCGGATCTGGCGCTGATCGACTGGATGCTGCCCGGGAAAAGCGGCCTGGACTTAACCCATAAATTACGCGCCGATCCACGCACCCAATCCCTGCCGATTATCTTATTGACGGCACGCAGCGAAGAGGCCGACAAAATCAGCGGCCTGGAAACCGGTGCCGATGACTATATGGTCAAACCGTTTTCCGTCAAAGAGCTGGAAGCGCGCATCAAAGCCTTGTTGCGCCGCCGTGCGCCTGAACTCACCCGCGACAGCATTCATTATCACGGCCTGAGCATCGACCCCGCCACCCACAAGGTGACCGGCCACGATCAACCATTGGTGATTGGTCCAACTGAGTTTCGAATGCTGCATTTTTTTATGACACATCTGGAGCGTGTGTATTCACGAACGCAGTTGCTGGATCTGGTGTGGGGCGACCATGTGTTTATTGAAGAGCGCACAGTTGACGTGCATATCCGTCGGTTGCGTTCGGCATTGTCACCCTCCGGTCACGATGGTTTTGTTCACACTGTGCGTGGCAGCGGTTATCGCTTTGCCAAGGATTAACCTGCATGTTTCACGGTCGCCACAAATAATGGCAGCGTAAAATAGCCCGCATGAGCGCCAACCCCTCTCCCGCACGTCAGTTGTTTTTTACTGCAATGATGCGCGTGCTCGTGCTGGCATCGATTGCCTGTGTCCTGGGCCTGAGCCTCGGCGGATGGGCGTGGGGATTTGCCTTGGCCGGGGTGGTTTGTCTGGTCGCGTTCGCTTATCACGCTTGGAAATTGGCGCAACTTTTTGCCTGGCTGGGGTCCGACCATAGCGCGGCGTCGGTCCCGGATGGTGAGGGCATCTGGGGTGAGGTATTGGCCGATCTATATCGACTGCTGCGCACCGGGCGGGTGAATCAACAGGCGTTGGGCGATACGCTGGCGCGTTTTCAGGAGGCCGCAGCGGCGCTGCCCGACGGCGTGGTGATGTTGGACAACGAAAACAACATCGTTTGGTGTAATCCCACCGCAGAAACACATTGGCGCATTGTGCTCGACAACGACCGCATGCAGACAATCACCTATTTTGTGCGTTACCCGGAATTTATTGCTTTCTTGGCGGCGCGCAAATTTAGAACACCGCTGATTTTAAAATTGCCGCCCCTGCCGGGAAGTGGATTACGTGACGACATTACCCTGACCGTGCAATTGGTCGCCTTTGGCAATGACCAGGCCTTGTTATTGTCGCGTGACGTGTCCGAACGGTTCCGGCTGGAACGGATGCGCAGCGATTTTGTGGCCAACGTTTCTCACGAATTGCGCACCCCGCTCACCGTGATGGCGGGTTTTTTGGAAACCATTCACAAACTCGGCCCGGACAAAGCCTATTTGATTCAGCGTTCGTTGGATCATATGCACGATCAGACGGAGAGGATGCAACGATTGGTGGACGACTTGTTGACCCTGTCGGAACTTGAAGACGCTCAAAATAAGCTGTCTGAAAACGTGGTTGATATGCATGCGTTGGTCGAGGCGGCAATCGAAGACGCAAAAATTGTCTCCGATGATCGTCATCGCATCGAAGCGTCGCTCGGCCAAGTTTGGTTAATTGGCAATCACGACGAAATCGCCAGCCTGATTTCAAACCTGATCAGCAATGCGGTGCGCCACTCACCGGAAGGAAGTGATATCAGTGTCACGCTGGAGCTCCACGCCGAGACCAAGGAGCTCGAATTTGCCGTCAAGGACAACGGCGAAGGTATTCCTGCCGCGCATCTGCCACGACTGACAGAGCGCTTTTATCGTGTCGATCGCGGCCGCTCCCGCGCCGTGGGCGGCACCGGCCTGGGACTGGCGATTGTTAAACACGTGTTGGTGCGGCACGGCGGCCGGCTCGATATTGAAAGTGAGCAGGGCTCGTTTAACCATGGCTCGACGTTCCGGGCGATTTTTCCAGCCGAACGGGTGCGACTTAGCCAACCCAAGCCGGAAGCCGTTGCCGCATAGGTTTATTAAAGTCCACGGGCAATTCGGCAGCTAGAAATACAGCGGTTATTCGATGGGGATGCGCTTTTGATAGCCTGCATATTTCATGGGGGTGCGTTCGAGAGTGTGCGCAGGAGCGCGTAATTTTTCACTCGACTGCTCGAGCAATATTGAGATATTGCGAGAAAAGAGGGTGGCAAAGGACCGGTCCAGCGCCCGCTATTGATCGCGCAGGCCATCACGCGACCGAAGTACAATTTGGATCAATCGGAATAGTCGGTAACCAAGAGCGAAGAACTACAGTTAAACGGGCCGACCCGTGAACTATGCAGGTTAAACTCACACCATGAATTCACCCGCAGAAAATAACCCTCAGGCTCAACCCCAGACCCCATCACCGCGCAGTTTTTCGCGCCGCTTCACGCTGGAAAATCTCGACATTCGTGGACAAGTGGTGCGCCTCGATGACGCCTGGCGCGCACTGATGCTGGGGCGCGATTACCCGGCCGATGTCACCCGATATTTTGGAGAGTTGGCAACGGTGGCAGTGATGGTGGGCACCGGCCTCAAACACCCCGGGCGCATTACACTGCAAATTCAGGGCAAGTCGATTGAAGCTGCTCCGGTGGACGCGTCAGAAGAAACAGACGCGGCGACAGACCACGCGACCACAAACTTCCTCGCCAAACGCGCCGCCAAATTGGTGGTGATTGATTGCAGTCACACGCTGGGTTTACGTGGCATGGCCTCGTCCACCACCGATGACCCCAACGCGCTGACAGACAACCCGCCCGTTGATGGTGGTTTCGCGGCTTGGGTGGGCGGCGGCACCTTGGCGATGACGGTGGCCAATAGTCATTCCGGCCACATGTATCAATCGATTGTGCCGATTTCGGGGCTGACCGTGGCGGAGTGTTTTGAACATTATTTTGATCAATCGGAACAGTTGCCGACCCACCTGTGGCTGGCGGCGACGCCGCACGGTGCGGGCGCGCTGATGCTGCAAAAATTACCGGGTGCCGATCAACGCGACAGCGACGGTTGGGCGCGAGTGGAAATGCTGGCGTCGTCGGTCACAGAGCAAGAACTCATTTCCACACCACCCGAACAATTGTTACAGCGCCTGTTCGCGGCGGAAGATGTGCGCTTGTATGCTACCAACGCGGTGCACTCGGACTGCACCCGTGACGAAGAAAAAGTGAAAAACGTGTTGCGATCATTGGGTCGCGAGGAATTGGCAAACACCCTGGCCGAATTTGGCGAAGTGATTGTCAAAGACGATATGTGTAATCAGGAATATCGCTTTGATGCGGGCGCGATTGCGGTGTTGTTTGATTCCGGCGACGCTGCTAATTCCATCGACCCCAAAAAATAACCCCTATGCTGCTCGTGTAGGTCGATCAAATCAGGAAATCAAAAACAAGCGGGGGCAAGCATTTTCAGCCAAAAACATGTGGAACACGTTGCCAGTGCTTGAGTTTAATTGTTTTTCCTAATTTACAGGAATCAAGGGCGAAACGATCATTCTCGTTTTGAGTGCTCGCTAACCAATCCTTACATTAGTTCATTCAAGCATGGCGCTCCACCGAATTTTCCAGCCTCACCTTACGAAACGCTCGACCCAAAGGAGCGCTGGTTTCCTGCGGCGGAAGAGCTACGCGCCTCTGCCTACGAAAAGCTGATTCCACCGCTTGTCGCCAATATCCGTGGTGAGGTGAAAAAGAGCTTGTGGGAGCGCTTGCAAGCGAATAAGGCCTGACTCGCCTTTCCCGCAAGGTGCGGGCCAGATTGTCGTTTCACCGGCTTCCCAACAGGAGTCGGTGACTTGCCGCTGAAGGCGCCCAGCGGCTTGCGACAAGTGATGTCGGAATCAAGATTTACTTGCTGTAAACCACGTTGTCACCTATAATAATTATAGGCTCCACAGAACGCTATGATATCGAAACTGTCCAAACCGCAGTTACAAGCGTATATCCGCCGCGTGGCGGTTGATAGCGCGCGGCTCGCATTCACCGACCACGCGCTCATACAAATGAAGCGCCGTCACATCACGCGCGATATGGCCATTGAAGTCATTCGGCGAGGCAGGCTGAACCGCACGCCGGAGGCTAATCGGACGAAAGGAAATATCGAGTGCCGCATGGAACATTTCTTGACAGGTCGTGATGTCGGCGTGGTTGTCGCCGTCAGCGACGATGAGCCGGATCTGATCATCGTCACGGCCATGAAACTCTAATGGGGACAAATATGTATCACTATGAAGACGGTGGATTGAAGAATGTATGGCTGGTCAACGGCTTCACGACCAAGAAAACACCGTACGGCAAAGCCGTGGCTATTGAGAACGTGCCCGGTTTGACCCGCGCAATTTGCCTCGCCCTCGCAGGCAAGATCGGGCGTCTTTCCGGAGCCGAGTTTCGCTATCTGCGTTTGCATCTGCGTATGTCGCAGAAGGCGCTGGCGCAGTGCTTCGGCAATACCGAGCAAGCGGTGGCGCTATGGGAAAAGACCGGACGCGTGCCACTGTGGGCGGACAAACACATCCGCATTCTGTGGAAGGCGCAGGAAGCCGGCAATGAAACCGTGAAAAAAGTGGTTGACCGCATCAACCTGATTGATCAATTGGTCAATCAGAAAATTGTTGTTGAAGAAACGCGACGGGGTTGGATGGGGCGGGTTGAGGATGAGCTGGTTGCGGTTTAGAGAATTAGGGTCGGACCCTCATGCCCCTTAGACCATAAGGACCCTTGTTTGCCGGTGAAGATGTGCGGCTGTATGAACCAAAACCGGTGCACTCTGACTGCACCAGGGACGAAGAAAAAGTAAAAAGTGTGTTGCGTTCGTTGGGTCGTGCGGAGTTGGAAACCACGCTTGCCGAATTCGACGAAGTGATTGTCAAGGACGATATGTGTAATCAGGAATACCGCTTTGATGCGGGCGCGATTGCGGCGTTGTTTGATAACAATGCCTCTGAAAAATAACCCCGCCGTTATACCAACAAACTTGGTGCATTCTAAAAACCCGGACTTTCCTGCGCTAGCGGGAATAACGCCGCAATAGTTATCAACCCAGCGTCAGGTTCGGACGCTTACTCACCCGAGCATCAGATAGGTGCGCGGCGAGTTATCCCAACACCTGTAGACCACGCACCCTCGAAAGATCTCGATCGTGCGTCACCAAGGCATCGGCGTTGATCGCGAGCGCACTCGCGACCTGAATTGCGTCGGGCAGCCTGAGACCGTATGTGCCACGTATGCGCGCCGCGCTCTCTGCAATATCGCTGGTGAAATCCACCACCTGCCACGCTTCCAAGACAGCACGGTATTTTTTGGCGAGCGCCTCTTCGCCCTTTGACAGCGGGCCGGTCAACACTTCCGCAATCGTGACCGTCGACACTGCCAACAAAACTTCCCCTGCGGCATGACGCTCAAACAATTGTGCGAAGCGTTTTGAAAATTTTGCATTCGCTTCCAGGATGTAGATGATCGGCGCACTATCTACGAGCACAAGCGAGCCTTGCGGAAGCGACTCGACCCCAAACATCGTCAGCGCTGCCATTCGTCGCGGAGCTTGTTGATGGCCTGCGTGCTGTCTTTACCCCACAGGCCTTTGCCTGAGCCGACAAGCAAGAGAAGTGAGGCCGGCTTTTTGTGACGGGCCGCGGCGGCTGGAACCACCGCCGCAACAGCGCGACCGTGACGGGTAATGATTGTCGTGCGGCCAGCGGCAGCGTCAGCAAGAATGGCGGGCAATTGTTGCCTTGCTTCTTCTGCACCTTTGGAGACTGGGCGGGCGGCGCGTTTCATTCGCTAACTGTACGGTCTGTACGGGATTTTGTCAATTTGCTTCTGAACAAAAACAGCGCAGACGCAATAAAACTGCGCCCCTGCCCTGGTTTCGCTTCTCCGGTGAAGGGAGCGTAATTGTCCTTCCCCGGATTCAGTCCGGGGCCCAATTTCGGCTACTCCGGCAAAAAGAATAACTTGGATCCCGGCCTTCGCCGGGACGACGACATTTTTAAGAAATTTTACTTTCGAAACTCGGCTATGGGCGAGGCGTTGCAAGGCATTTCGGCTTGAACACCGCGCCCACGCTATAGTTTTACTTTAGCTTGGTGCGCTCCAGAATGCCGTCCAAATGTTCAAAGCCCATAAAGGCAATGGTGACGGTACCGTTGTTTTTTTTGTCGAGTTTGATGACCACGTTGGTACCGAGTTTATCGGCCAAATCGATTTCGAGTCGACGTAAATCCGCATTGTTGCTGCCGCTGCCGCGTGCGCCCTTGGCGGCTTTGGGTGGTGCCAGTGCAATTTTTACCAATCGTTCGGTATCACGCACACTTAAATCTTTATGCACGATCTGATGCGCAAGCTCAACCTGTTTCGCTTTGGCCAACGACAACAACGCGCGCGCATGACCCATGTCGAGTTTTTGTTCCATCACCATGTCTTGCACCGGTTTGGCGAGCTCGAGCAAACGCAGCAAATTGGAGACTGCCGAACGCGAACGGCTGACCGCTTTGGCGGCCTCGTCGTGGGTGAGTTTGAATTCTTCGATCAAGCGTTGAATGCCGGCGGCTTCTTCCATCACGTTTAAATCTTCGCGCTGGATATTTTCAATCAGGCCAATGCCGAGGGCGGCGTCGTCGGCAATGTCACGTACCAACGCCGGTACGGTGGTGAGTCCGGCCAATTGGGCGGCACGCCAACGGCGTTCACCGGCAACAATTTCAAACTTCGCGACACCGCCGCTGGTGTTGGTTAAGGCGCGTACCAAAATAGGTTGCACGATGCCACGCTGTTTGATCGACTCGGCCAACTCCTGCAACGCCGGTTGGTCCATGTGGGTGCGCGGCTGATATTTGCCCGGCTTGAGGTCGGCGACCGCCAGTTGGCGCAATTCGCCTTCATCATTGCCGACTGATTTATTGCCACCCAATAACGCGTCGAGCCCTTTGCCCAGGCCTTTATTTTTAATCATTTGTTTTCGCTTCCTTGATGGGTATGCCGTGGCGTTCCAGTAACTCACGGGCAAACGCAAAGTGCGCCAGTGCGCCTTTGCTGGATGGATCATGCAGGATGACCGGTTTGCCATACGACGGCGCTTCGGCAATGCGAATGTTGCGCGGGATCACGGTGTTAAACACTTTGTCGCCAAAGTGATTTTTGATTTCGTCGGAGACCTGGATGGTCAGCGCCGAACGCGGATCGTACATGGTGCGCACCAGCGCTTCGATTTCAATTTTTGGATTGAGGTTGGCTTTGACTTTCTTGAGGGTACCAACCAAATCACTCAAGCCTTCCAGCGCGTAGTACTCACACTGCATCGGGATGATGACCGCATCGGCCGCAGTCAGTGCATTCACCGTCAACATGTTTAAAGCGGGCGGACAATCAATGATTGCAAAGTCGTAATCACTTGCAATGGTCGCCAAGGCCGTCTTGAGTCGGTACTCGCGATTTTCAATCGACACCATTTCAATTTCGGCACCGGCGAGTTCGCGATTGGCCACCAGCACATCGTAGCCGGCTTCGGCGGTCACACGCGCCTCGACTGCCGCATATTCATCGAGCAACACACCATACAAAGTTTTGTCGGTGCCGTTTTTATCAATGCCACTGCCAGTGGTAGCGTTACCCTGCGGATCGAGATCGACCAACAATACACGCTGACCATAATGGGCAAGGGTCGCCGATAAATTAACGGCAACGGAAGTTTTGCCGACTCCGCCTTTTTGGTTTACGACTGCATAAACTTTCATACGGCTTCCATCACCACCAAGTGGCGTTTGCCTTCGATTTGCGGGACGCTCAAACTAATCACCTCTGCCACATGAAAGGCGTGGGCCAAGGGTGCCAGTCGGGCAATTTCATCGTGCGGATACACGCCTTTCATAGCGATCATTTTTCCGCCGGGTGCGAGCAGATGTGCCGCCCCGGTGACAAAATCACCCAGCTCGGCAAACGCGCGTGACGTCACCAAATCAAATGGCTTTGATGGTTGATACGCCTCAACCCGTTCACACACCACCGTCGCATTGGTTAAGACCAACTCCGCAATGGCCTGACGTACAAAAGTGGTTTTTTTCTGCAATGAATCGAGCAATACAACTTCGAGATGGGGCGCGGCGATGGCCAGACAAATGCCCGGCAGTCCGCCACCACAGCCCACATCCAAAATGGATTTGTGTTCGCCTGGTTTCAAGCCGAGGTGCGGCAACAACGACAGGCTGTCAAGTACATGCAGGCCGATCATTTTCGCTGGATCACGCACCGCCGTCAGGTTATAAACCTTGTTCCATTTTTCCAGCAGCACCACATACGCCAACAATTTTTCCTGCTGCGTCATGGACAAATCAATGCCCAAATCTGTCAGACCTGATTGCAGCGCCGCCGCCAGCGCGTCGGGCGGGGATGAACTGGCCAACAAACTCACGCGACGCGCTCGGTGTCGGTGTTGGTCTGTTGCGTGGCCTGTGCCTGCGCTTGGCGCGCGTCGTGAAAGCCGCGTTTTAAAAACACCAACAACAATGAAACCGCCGCCGGGGTCATACCCTGTATTCGTGATGCCTGGCCGAGCGTTTCCGGTTTGTGCTGATTGAGTTTGAGTTGCACTTCTTTCGACAAACCACGCACGTGCTGATAATCCAAATCGGTCGGCAACGGCAATGATTCCTGGCCACGACTTTTTTCAACTTCGTCGTTTTGCCGATCGATATAACCTTGATACTTGGCGGCAATTTCCACCTGCTCGGCAACCGCGGCATCGTCAACACCAACACCTGCGTCCAACGGCAATTTGATCAATGCGTCATATCGTACGTTTGGCCGCCGCAATAAATCGAACAAAGAATAATCACGCTCGATGTCCTGGCCGATTGCGTCAATCATCAGCGCTGCCGGCACACGTCCGGGTTGTACCCAGGTCGCTTTTAGCCGCTGTGTTTCGCGGGCAATGGCTTCGCGTTTTATTTCAAACGCCGTCCATCGCACATCATCGACCAACCCCAGAGTGCGACCGATTTCCGTCAGACGGGCGTCGGCATTATCCTCACGCAACTGCAGACGATATTCGGCGCGACTGGTAAACATCCGATACGGCTCGGTCACACCGCGTGTAATCAAATCATCGACCAACACACCCAGATAGGCTTCATCACGACGTGGACACCAACCCGGCTCCCCTTTCGCCAGACGTGCGGCATTGATACCGGCGAGCAAACCTTGTGCGGCGGCTTCTTCGTAACCGGTGGTGCCGTTGATTTGTCCGGCAAAAAATAATCCGTCGATGGCCTTGGTTTCGAGTGTGGCTTTGAGTCCGCGCGGATCAAAATAATCGTATTCGATGGCATAACCCGGTCGCAGGATATGCGCATTTTCCAAACCGGGAATCGACTGCACCAGTTTGAGCTGCACATCAAACGGCAGTGATGTGGAAATACCGTTGGGATAAAACTCGTTGGTGGTGAGCCCTTCGGGCTCAAGAAAAATCTGATGGCTATTTTTGTCGGCAAAACGATGAATCTTGTCTTCGATCGATGGGCAATATCTTGGACCCACACCTTCGATCACCCCGGTGAACATCGGTGAGCGATCCAAGCCAGCGCGAATCGCGTCGTGGGTGGCTTCGTTGGTATGTGTCATCCAACACGAAACCTGCCGCGGGTGCATGCTGCGATTGCCGAGTGTTGAAAACACCGGCGTCGGATTGTCGCCCGGCTGTTCCTGACATTTTGAAAAATCGATACTGCGGCCGTCAATTCGTGGTGGTGTGCCGGTTTTTAGCCGCCCCACCGGCAACTTCAATTCGCGTAAACGCGCCGCCAAACTGATCGCCGGTGGATCACCGGCACGACCTGCAGAGTAATTTTCCAAACCAACGTGAATTTTTCCGGCGAGAAAGGTGCCGGCCGTCAGCACCACGGTCGCCGCATGAAAGTGAATGCCAGCTTGCGTGATAGCCCCCACCACACGAGGGGAATTTCCGAGCGCACCGCCGGATTCGTCAATAATCAGGTCGTCAACAGCTTGCTGAAACAACCATAAATTGGGTTGGTTTTCGAGGCGCTGACGAATGGCTGCGCGATACAACACCCGATCCGCCTGCGCCCTGGTGGCACGCACTGCGGGGCCCTTGCTGGCATTGAGTGTGCGAAATTGAATGCCGGACTCATCGGTGGCAATCGCCATGACACCACCCAAAGCGTCTACCTCTCTGACTAGGTGACCTTTGCCAATACCACCAATTGACGGATTACACGACATTTGCCCCAGGGTCTCAATAGCATGAGTAAGCAAACACGTGCGCGCACCAGCGCGCGCCGAGGCGAGCGCGGCCTCGGTGCCGGCATGGCCGCCACCGATGACAATCACATCAAATTTGGTTGGGAACTGCATGATTCTTTGGGGGTTTTTGCTTAAAAGTCGAAATTTGCACTGGTCGGCAAGTTTACGACAACCGCTCCAAAAAGGCTATACGCACAAACGCAAGATCGCGCTGCTTTTGCCTCATTTATGCGTATTTTTGGTTGATTTTTATCAAATTAACAACCTACCCGCCGTGCAGCAGGCTCGCAAGTGTTTCACGTGAAACATGTTTTTAAACCTACTTGCCAATACAAAACTTGCCAAAAATTTCCCCCAGCAAGTCGTCCGGGGTAAATTCACCGGTGATGGAGGCCAGAGCCATTTGCGTCAAACGCAACTCTTCGGCGAACAATTCATATTGGCTGGTTAATTCCGCTGCCGCGTCCAGATGGGTGCGTGCCGCGTCCAACGCAACCAAATGTCGGGTACGCGCCAAAAAAACACCCTCGCCGGTTGGTCGCCAGCCGGCCGTGGACAACAACCAGTCGCGCAACATGGGTAGTCCTTCACCAGTCAGAGCGGAAACAAAGATTGAGGTGTTGGTACCATCATCGTTGCGTCGCTGAGGCTGCGCGAATAAATCAATTTTGTTGTAAACCCAGGCCATTGGCAGATTGGGCGGCAGATTGGCGGCAATCGCCGCTTCTTCCACACCAATCGCCTCACCGGCTTCGGAGATCAACAATGCCGCGCCGGCTTTTTCCACCGCCGCCCAGGTGCGTTCAATGCCGATTTTTTCAACCACATCAGCCGTATCCCGCAAACCGGCGGTGTCAATCAAATGAATCGGTACCCCTTCTATCAAAATGGTTGCACGCACCTGGTCGCGGGTGGTGCCGGCAATCGGTGTGACAATCGCCAACTCGTCGCCTGCCAGACGATTCAGCAAGCTCGATTTACCGACATTTGGACGGCCAATCAAGGCCACCGTCAACCCATCACGCAACACCGCGCCTTGTTTGGCTTCGCGCGCCAAATCGTCCCATAACACGCGGATAAACCCGAGTTTGTCTTGCTGGGCAGCACGATCTGCCGGGTCAATCTCTTCCTCTGGGAAATCAATACACGCCTCAACGTGCATGCGTAATTCGGTGACCCGCTCAACCAGAGCCGTGACCCGCGCCGAAAATTCACCCGATAACGAACGCGCCGCAGACTTAACCGCCTCCTCAGAGGCGGCATCAATCAAATCGGCCACCGCTTCGGCCTCGGCCAGATCCAACTTGTCATTGAGATAGGCGCGCTCGGTGAATTCGCCCGGCCGGGCAATGCGACAACCCAACGTCAAACAGCGCTTTAACAAGGCCTGCATCACCGCCGGGCCACCGTGCCCCTGCAACTCAATCACGTCTTCACCGGTATACGAGTTTGGCGCCGGGAAAAACAAGACCAATCCCTGATCAATCACATCGTCGTTTGCATCAGTAAACGTCGCCCGCGTCGCTACCCGCGCAACCAAGGTCTTTTTGGTCAACGTTTCGGCCATCACCGCGAGATTTCGCCCGGAAATGCGCACCACCCCCACCCCGCCCCGTCCGGGAGGAGTGGCAATGGCGGCGATGGTGTCGACGGTTTGATTTTGAATTGACTGTTTCACGTGGAACAATTTATCAGGTTAATAAAGGAATCTTGATGATGGTGGGCAATTTGGCGCTTACGACCTGCTGTTGGCAATAAAAAAGCCGTCCGCGTTTGGACGCAGACGGCTTTTTTGTGATGCCTTTGTTTAGCGCTTTGGTGTGGCTGGTTTTGCCGGCGCAGTTGTAAACGTCTTATTGATATACCACTGCTGCGCGATACCCAGGATGTTTTGCATGGTCCAGTACAGCACCAAACCGGACGGGAAGAAAAAGAACATGATCGAAAACACAATCGGCAGAATCGTCATGACCTTGGCTTGAATCGGATCAGTCGGCTGTGGGTTGAGTTTGGTCTGCACAAACATCGACACACCCATGATCACCGGCAAGATGTACAGCGGATCGGGGGTGGACAGGTCGTGAATCCACAGAATCCACGGTGTATTGCGCAACTCAACCGCGCCCAACAACACCCAATACAGCGAGATAAAGAATGGGATCTGAATAATGATGGGCAAACAGCCGCCCAAGGGGTTAACCTTTTCCGACTTGTAGAGCTCCATCATCGCCTGATTGAGCTTCATCTTGTCGTCGCCATAACGCGCTTTTAAGGCCTCCATCTTCGGCATCAGCGTCTTCATGTGCGCCATCGACTTGCCCGACTTCTGGTTCAGCGGGAAAAACACCAGCTTCAACAGAATGGTGAAAATGATGATGGTCCAACCCCAGTTGCCCACCAGGTTGTTGATGAACGACAACACCACAAACATTGGGTAGGCGAGCACCGTCAGAAAGCCATAATCAATCACCAGCCCAAGACCGGGCGCCAGATTATTGAGGTTGTCCTGCTCTTGCGGACCGACATAAAGCGGGGTAGTAATCGACCCGGAACTATTCGCGGCAACGGCAGCAATCGGCAAAATGACACCTGCGGAGAACAGTTTTTCATTGACGCGTTTGGTAAAAAACTCCCGACCGGTCGTGCCCTGCGGCAACCAGGCGGAAACAAAATAGTGCTGGACCATCGCCAACCAACCGTCACTGGCCTCCTTGACGTGTTCTGCTTTATTTTTTTCAATGTCGGAAATCGCGACCTTTTGAAATTTTTTCAGATCTGTGTAAACAGCCGGGCCGGTAAAGGTGGCAACACCCGTAAACGGATTGCTGCCGGCGCTTTCCCCTTCGGGCGGATTGCCGTCACGCAGAAACTGGAAATAGGCTTTTGCGGCGATGGGAGCGGCGTTGTCATTCTTGATGTCATATCGCACATCAACAACATAACTGCCACGCGTAAAGGTGTACACCTTATTCACCGTCACCCCAGGGGTGTCGGTATTTGCAAAAACAACATCGAGTTTATCGCGATTGCCCAACTCAAGGTGTTGTCCCGTCTGGCCACCCATCAGCGACCATTTGCTGGTGTGGTTAGGCAATCCCTCACCCAATAGACCGGTTTGGGCAATGAAGTAATGGCCCACCTTATCTTGCATCAACACAAACGGCTTGCTGTTATCGCCGCGTGCGTGGTGTTTACGCAAAACCACTTGGCGTATATCACCACCGACCGCATCCAGATCGACATCCAATGTGTCGGTTCGCACCATCACCCGCTGGGTGGCGGCTGCCGGTGCGTCACCTGCAGGCGCCTGCACCACGGCGCTCGCTGCGGGAGCGGTTGGCACGCTGGCGGTTGGCACGGCGTTTACACCACCGGGCGCATCCGTGTTTACACTTTTGACTGTGCCGGTAGCACTTTGTGTTGCGACGGGCGCATTCGGTATTGCCGGGGGTTTATTGTGTTTTTGCCAAGCCTCCCACAACAACAGGCTTGAAAAGGAAAAAACGATCAGCGCGATAATGCGTTGGGTATCCATGGGGCGAGATTTCGAACTAAATGAATCGATTAAGGAACGGGATCGTAGCCGCCGTCATGCCACGGATGACAACGTAACAAGCGGCGAACGGTTAAATAACCACCCTTGATGGCACCATATTTTTTCAGCGCATCAACAGCGTAATGGGAGCAGGTGGGGGCAAATCGGCACTGAGTACCAAAATAGGGACTCAACACATATTGGTATGCACGGATCAACATCAACAGGAATCGCGCAGCCCAAGACATCAGACCACCCGCTTTGTCAGGCTGAGCTTATTAAACAAGCTGTCCGCCAACTGTCGCCAGGTTCGCTTCATTTGTTTGGCGGTAACCGCACCAGATTTAGGCGAAGTCGCAACGGTCAACAACAAATCCAAACCGCTGGCACGTACGTTGTGTCGGCGAAACGACTCCCGCAAAACCCGCTTGACACGGTTGCGATCCACCGATCGTTTCAACAGCCGTTTTGGCACGGACAGCGCGATTCGGGAAAAAGAAAGGTTCGACAATGCGTGCATGTCAGATTCCCCCGCCGCGGTCGCGACGGGAATGTTTTTGTCGAGGGTCCGACTAAATAACGCAGCACCGGCCAAACGAACGGTTTCACGTCGACCACGCGCAAGCAGTCCCTTCACCTCGTAAGAGGTGAGGCGCATCACACGAGGAAAGGCGCTGGCGCGAATGAATTAAACGGCGAGACGCGCGCGGCCTTTGGCGCGGCGAGCACGAATGACCTTGCGGCCACCAACACTTTTCATACGAACTAAAAAGCCGTGGGTTTTTTTGCGGCGGGCTACGGATGGTTGGTAGGTGCGTTTCATGATGTCACTCTGTTTCTACAAGTTAAAAAGAATTTCTGCTGCAACGACATAACCCACGGTTGGTCCGTAAATTACCTCGTCTCGGGTTCAAACTTGGGCGGGGCTTTCGGCCCCTTTTGGAAACTGCCGCGGCATTCTGTCGCGTCAATTATAAGCAACGCCAAATTAATGATCATTGCAAATTACCGGCCTGTGTCTCCTGCCCAGACATGAGGTGTTCTCGAAGAACCCACAGAACCTCGCATTATCTTGTTTTTGTTAGGGTTTCGTCAAGTCGAACGACGTTTTATATCATGATTCGATGCCGGTTTTTTTGTGTTTTTTTCTCTTTTTTGCCTGTGGATAAGTCGCTTTTTTGGCCTGTTCAGCGTAAAATGGCGGCAGTCAAAAACGATGCGGACGGCAAAAAAGCGCATCGTCCGCATCTTCGCCAATTCCATGATTTTCTCTTAAGTGACCATCAAACACGTCGCTGTTCCCCGTTTGATTAAGGCTGGTTTCGAACTCCGTACTTTTGTTTTAAACCCCCACCTGCCGACATTTTTGGAGTTCATCATTGTTTTGCCCCACAACCATCGCCTCTAAACCCTCCTCCATGCATCCATTTTGGCAAGTTTGTGTTGATGATTTTCAGCGCGAGCTTTCTCAACACCAGTTCAACACATGGATCAAGCCTCTTCGTTTTGAGCAGGAGGGCGACAGTCTGGTGTTGATTGCGCCCAATCGTTTTGTTCTGCAATGGGTCAAGGACCGGCTGTTATCCAGAATTGAAAACGCGGCAGAAAAACACTTTGCCCGCTCAATCATGATTGAGTTGGCCATGGAAGATGGGGCGGATGTGGATTCCACGCCAAACGCTCCTGACGAAAAAACAGCAACAACCAACCGTTATGCCGACAACGATGACTCGCCGGCGAAAAAGTTAAACGGTAATGGTGCAAATGGATTGCCGGCTCACCGATTAAATCCAAGTTTTACTTTTAGCAGTTTTGTTGGTGGCAAAGCCAACCAGCTCGCGCGCGCCGCTGCCCAACAGGTTGCCATCAATCCTGGCCAAGCCTATAACCCCTTGTTTGTTTACGGTTCAACCGGTCTGGGTAAGACCCACCTGGTGCAGGCCATTGGCAATCAATTGTTGGAACAAAATCCACGTGCCAATGTTCGTTATATTCACGCCGAACAATTTGTCACCGATGTGGTTCGCGCCTATCAACATAAAGCGTTTGATTCCTTTAAACGCTCCTATCACACGCTTGATTTGTTGTTAATCGATGACATCCAGTTTTTTGGCAATAAATCACGCACCCAAGAAGAGTTTTTTTACGCTTTTAACGCCTTGATTGAAGCCGGAAAACAGGTGGTAATTACCTCTGATCGGTTTCCAAAAGAAATTTCCGGCATTGATGATCGTTTAATTTCCCGTTTTGGTTGGGGATTAACCGTATCGGTCGATCCACCCGAGTTGGAAATGCGTGTGGCCATTCTTATGAAAAAAGCTGAATCTGATGGTGTGACCATCGATGAAGACGTGGCCTTTTTTATTGCCAAACACATTCGCTCCAATGTACGCGAACTTGAGGGTGGCTTAAAACGGGTATTGGCCTTTGCCCGTTTCAACAATATGCCGGTTTCGATTTTGTCGGCAAAAGAAGCCTTAAAAGACCTGTTGGCGGTCTTAAACCGGCAAATCTCGATTGATAATATCCAAAAGACGGTTGCCGACTATTACAAAATAAAAGTCGCAGAAATGTATTCCAAAAAGCGGGTTCGTTCACTTGCCCGGCCTCGGCAAATCGCCATGGCATTGGCAAAAGAACTCACCCCCATGTCATTGCCTGAAATTGGCGAAGCTTTTGGCGGACGTGATCACACCACTGTTTTACACGCATGTCGTAAAGTACAACAGTTGGTCGAAGCGGATCATGTTGTGGCCAGAGATCACTCCTTATTGATGCAAATATTACGCGGTTAATTAACAAATGCTTTTGATGTTCAACACAACGCAACCTGTACAAAAGACGCAAAAAGTCATGAATGAAGTTGGGATAGTCTGTGGATAGTTTTGGTCGTTTTCCTTAAAACCAAATGTATCCACAACCCATGAAGTGGCTTAAAGGACTTCATCCTTAGAGATTGGCAGCATATAACTGTTTGATTATTAAAGTTAATACCGAGTTTTACCTAAAAACGTGTATCTCCTATTACTACTACTAGGTTTGTAATATGTTTACTATAAAAGCTAAGAACAGTACCTTGTTGGGCCCATTACAATTTGTCACCGGCATTGTTGAACGTCGACATACCTTGCCGATTTTGTCGAATGTGTTAGTAGAGGTTGAAGAGCATGCCATGCACTTTTTGGCGACCGACCTCGAAGTACAAATTCGCGCCACCGTAAAATTGGATGCTGCGCACAAACCCGGCAGTCTGACCGTTGGTGCTAAAAAACTGCAAGATATTTTGCGTGCCCTACCCCCGGATGTGGACACGGCACTCGAGACCAAAGAGTCACGGTTAACGGTGAAAGCTGGAAAAAGTCGTTTTGCGCTGCAAACCCTGGCCGCAACGGACTTTCCAAAAATTGCCGAATCAAAAGATGCGGCAACTATTGTTTCCATCCCGCAGCGGGATTTCAAACGCGTGTTGGGACTGGTCCAGTTTGCAATGGCGGTCCAGGATATTCGTTACTACCTCAACGGCGTGTTGATTTCTTGTGATGGCACCACCTTACGGGTGGTCGCGACCGACGGACATCGCTTGTCGATGGCCTCTTATAAATTGGCTGAACCCATTGCCAAAATGGAAGCCATTTTGCCGCGCAAGACCGTATTGGAATTAATCAAATTACTCGATGAGAGTGATGATCCGATCCAAATGGCATTGCACCCGAACCAGGTGAAATTTACCTTTGCCGGCATTGAAATTGTTTCGAAAATTGTCGAGGGTAAATTTCCGGATTACACCAAGGTTATTCCATCGGGTTATACCAACCATGTGCAACTGAACCGGGTCGAATTTCAAAGCGCGTTGCAACGGGCGTCCATTTTATCGAATGATAAAATACGCGGTGTGCGATTGGTGTTTACCAAGGATTCCCTGTCGATTATTTGCTCAAACAACGAGCAGGAAGAAGCGGAAGAAAATCTCGGTATCAGTTATGAACTGGACGCCATGGATATTGCCTTCAACATCGCTTATTTGCTCGATGCTCTCGGGCACATCTCCACGGAAACAATTCAACTGTCGCTGGGTGAAGCCAATATGTCCAGCGCGTTGATCACCCAGCCAGGCAGCGATGACTTTAAATATGTTGTCATGCCGATGCGCATTTAAACGCATAAAAAAACGCACAACAAAAAAGCAATCAGCCGCAAGTCACGACCGTAAAAGTTAAATTAGGAAGCAAATGGTACCGCCAAAAAAGACCGACCCAGCAGCATACGATTCAGACTCAATTAAAATTTTGAAGGGCCTCGAGGCGGTACGTAAACGCCCCGGCATGTACATCGGCGATACGTCCGATGGCAGTGGTTTGCACCACATGGTCTTTGAGGTTGTTGACAACGCAATTGACGAGGCTTTGGCCGGTCATTGTAATGACATCAAAATCATCATTCATACCGACAACTCCATATCGGTATCGGATAACGGCCGCGGTATTCCAACCGGCATCAAAGAAGACGACGAATTTAAACGCTCGGCTGCTGAAATTGTTATGACCGAGTTGCACGCCGGTGGCAAATTTGACGCCAACTCGTACAAAGTGTCCGGCGGTTTACACGGCGTGGGTGTGTCGGTGGTTAATGCGTTGTCAGAGTGGTTAAAGTTGCGTATCCGTCGTGATGGCAAATTGCATGAAATGGAGTTTCGTCACGGAGAGCGTGTTAAACCACTGGCCATTGTTGGTAATACCGAACGGCGCGGCACAGAGGTGCATTTTTTAGCGGCCAAAGAAACCTTCACACACATCGAGTTTCATTACGAAATTCTGGCCAAGCGTTTACGCGAATTGTCGTTCTTGAACAACGGCGTCAAAATTGAAATGATCGACCAGCGTCACAATAAGACAGAAAATTTCGCCTATGCCGGCGGCATCAAAGGGTTTGTGGAATACATGAACCGAACCAAATCGGTTTTGCATCCAAAAATATTTCATGCAATCGGTGAAAAAGACGGCATGACCATCGAAGTGTCTATGCAGTGGAATGACTCTTATAGCGAGTCGGTGCAATGTTTCACCAATAACATTCCGCAGCGCGATGGCGGCACGCACTTAACCGGATTACGCACCGCGATGACGCGTATTCTCAATAAATACATTGAAGAAAATGAGTTTGCTAAAAAAGCAAAGGTAGAAACATCGGGCGATGATATGCGCGAAGGTTTGACCTGTGTGTTGTCGGTAAAAGTACCCGAGCCAAAGTTCTCTTCCCAAACCAAAGACAAACTGGTTTCGTCTGAAGTTCAGCCGGTGGTGTCGGAAGTGGTCGCGGCAAAGTTGTCCGAGTTTTTGCTCGAGAACCCGGCAGACGCCAAAATCATTTGTTCAAAAATAGTTGAAGCCGCACGTGCACGCGACGCCGCACGCAAAGCGCGCGAACTCACCCGCCGCAAAGGCGTTATGGATGGTGTTGGTTTGCCGGGCAAACTGGCCGACTGTCAGGAAAAAGACCCCGCCCTGTGTGAAATTTATATTGTCGAGGGCGACTCAGCGGGCGGATCAGCCAAACAAGGCCGCGATCGTAAATTCCAGGCGATCCTGCCATTGCGCGGCAAAGTGCTCAACGTCGAAAAAGCGCGACTCGACAAAGTATTGGGATCGGAACAAATCGCCACCCTGATTACCGCATTGGGTGCGGGCATCGGCAAGGACGACTTTAATCACGACAAATTGCGTTACCACCGCGTCATTATCATGACCGACGCGGACGTCGACGGCGCACATATTCGTACCTTGTTGCTGACCTTTTTCTATCGGCAAATGCCGCAGCTGGTTGAAAACGGTTACATCTACATTGCGCAACCCCCGTTATTTAAAATAAAGAGCGGCAAAGAAGAGCGCTACGTTAAAGACGAGCTGGGGTTGAAACAGGCGCAACT
>JAYTBF010000078.1:0-12467 GCA_043737175.1 Burkholderiales bacterium | reverse complement strand
GTGACGCGTGACCATGCCGCTTGCCTACAGCCGCGGCAAAAAGATTAAGGACTCTGCCGAAGTTGTTTGGCGGCGGGCAAAAACAATTCCAACAAATCGTTCAAAAACAACCGGCCTTTTTCGGTCGGTTTCACGGATAAATGGTCGCGTTTGATCAGACCTTTGCTTTCGGCTTCATCAAGTTGTCGAGAAATAATATGAATCGGCAATCCGGTTCGTTCGGTGAACAAGGAATTGGCGAAGCCGTCGTGCAATCGCAGCGTATTCAGCATGAATTCAAACGGCAACTCTTCTTTATTGATGGTCGTTGTGTCTTGGCGCGCATCGCCTGACAAGGCATGTTCCATAAACGCGCCGGGTTGTTTGTAACGCATTTCGCGGCTGATTTTGTCGGGGAACGATATTTTCCCGTGTGCACCCGCGCCGATGCCAATGTAGTCACCAAAACGCCAGTAGTTCAGGTTGTGTTGGGATTGTTTACCGGGCTTGGCATAGGCCGAGGTTTCGTAATGCGCATAACCGGCACCGTGTAATTTTTGATGAATCATGTCCTGCATATCGGCCGCCAACTCATCATCAGGCAGGGGCGGCGGAAAACGATGAAACAGGGTATTGGGTTCGAGCGTCAGATGGTATATCGACAAATGATTGGTGCCAAAAGACAGCGCGATGTCGACATCTTCCGCACATTCAGCGAGGGTTTGATTCGGCAACGCAAACATCAAATCAAGATTGATGTTGTCAAAGTGTTGTTGGGCGATGTGAATGGCGCGTTTGGCTTCGTCGTCGTTGTGTACCCGACCCAAGGATTTCAGGTGGCCTGCATTAAAACTTTGAATGCCAATCGACAGGCGATTGACACCGGCTTGACGATAACCTTTGAATTTTTCCATTTCAAACGTGCCGGGATTGGCTTCCATGGTGATTTCGGCGTCCGGATCAATCACCAGCCGTGCCCGCACAGCGGCAAGAATACTGTCTATGCCAGCGGCCGAAAACAAACTCGGTGTGCCGCCGCCAAAAAAAATGCTGTGGATGCGTCGCCCCCATACCCTGGGCAGGGTGGCGTCGAGATCACCAATTAACGCATCGATATAACGCTGCTCCGTGGTCGCGTCCAGACCGGCGGTGGGTGCGGCAGATGCGGCAGACGGACCAACCGCACCCCCCGATTGCGCAATGACGGCATCGGCACGCGCTGCAGACCCCCTTGATATTTGTTGCGCGGAAATGGTGATATGGCCAACCACACCAGGCTTTATTTCATGTGAATTGAAATCGCAATAAGGGCACTTTTTGATGCACCAGGGAATGTGGATATAGAGTGACAGTGGCGGCAATGCGGCCAATAAAGTGGTCGCACCGGAAACACCAAAGCCTAATATTGGCGGCATGTTTGGAGGCATTTATGCTGAAAACCATTGCTGATGCTGGAGTTTTACTTTTAACATCGCCATCGCTTTGCCCCGATGGCTCAGGCTGTTTTTGGCTTCGGCATCGAGTTCTGCAGCGGTGCAGCCGTGTTCGGGTAGGTAAAAATGCGGGTCATAACCAAAGCCACCCTGGCCGCGCGGTGTGACGATAATTTCTCCCCACCAATCTGCATCCGCAATCAGCGGACGTGGATCGTTGAGATGTTGGACCAGCACCAGCGAACAATAATAAAACGCCCGTTTGTCGGCGTGGCCGGACAATTCGCGCAATAACTTTTGATTGTTATCCGTGTCACTTTTGGTCAGGTTGTTGTCGGCGGCACCGTCACAGGCGTACCGGGCAGAGCGTACTCCGGGCGCCCCCGCCAGTGCCGGCACACATATACCGGAGTCATCCGCCAGCGCCGGCAACCCGGTTAATCGTGCCGCGTGGCGCGCCTTGGCCAATGCATTTTCGACAAAAGTCGCGTGTGGCTCGGGAGCATCGGGCACCTTAAAATCGGATTGGGGAACGGCCTCAAAATCGAAAGCCGCAAGCAGAGCGGAGAATTCGCGCAACTTTCCGGCGTTGTTTGAGGCGATAACGATTTTTTTCATGTTGCCATTTTACGACCTGTGGTGACGGCCTGTTGAAGATTCGTTTTGTCGATGCCACCAGTAAAAAGGCGTGTTTACGTTAAAATAATCCACTCCACACCTTCAATATCGCACGTTCGTTCAGTGCACAACATCAGGAATTTGCAAAATGACCATCAAAGTCGCCATCAACGGTTACGGTCGTATCGGCCGAAATATTCTCCGCGCTCACTATGAAGGTGGGAAAAAACACGACATCCAAATCGTTGCGATCAATGATTTGGGCCCGGTTGAAACCAACGCGCATTTGACCCAATACGATACCGCCCATGGCAAATTCCCCGGCACAGTGTCGGTTGAAGGTGATTATTTGGTCGTGAACGGCGACAAGATCAAAGTGTTTGCTCAGCGTGATCCGGCGCAGCTGCCGTGGGGTGAGCTGGGCGTGGATGTGGTGCTCGAATGCACCGGATTTTTTACCACCAAGGAAAAAGCCGGCGCCCACCTCAAGGGCGGGGCAAAAAAAGTCATCATCTCCGCGCCGGGCGGCAAAGATGTCGACGCGACTATTGTTTATGGCGTCAATCACAACGTACTGACGGCGGCCATGACGGTGATTTCCAATGCCTCGTGTACCACCAATTGTTTGGCACCGATGGTCAAGCCACTCAACGACCAGCTGGGTGTGGTGGCCGGTTTGATGACCACCGTGCATGCCTATACCAACGATCAAGTGTTGTCGGATGTGATGCACGAAGATTTGCGCCGCGCCCGTTCGGCGACGATGTCGATGATTCCAACCAAAACCGGTGCGGCTGCCGCAGTTGGTTTGGTATTGCCGGAGCTCAACGGCAAGCTCGATGGTTACGCGATTCGGGTGCCGACCATCAACGTCTCATTGGTTGATTTGTCGTTTATTGCCGGCCGTGACACCACGGTTGATGAAGTGAATGCCATCATGAAAACAGCCGCCGCCAGCACTGGTATGAAGGGCATTCTCGCTTACAACACGGCACCGCTGGTGTCGATCGACTTTAACCACGACAGTCACTCGTCGAGTTTTGACGCCACCTTGACCAAGGTCACCGGCAGGCTGGTCAAAGTCAGCTCGTGGTATGACAACGAGTGGGGATTCAGCAATCGTATGCTCGATACCACCACCGCTTTAATGGCGGCGAAGTAGTTGCGGATAACGTCGCTTTTTTGACCGGTTAAACATGAATATTTTTGTGCGTCGTAGTTTGAAAATGTTGCCCGGCATGCTCGCGGCCATTGTTCTAATGGCGTGCGAAAAAGTCGAGCTGAGCAAGGTCGAGCCGGTAACGGTCAAGACCTTGTCCCAGCAGAGTCAGGAAATTGCCGAGCGACTGCGGACACAAATGGCCGCCAATGAGGCCATATCACTGCGGCAGTCGGAAGCGGCCGAGCGCGAGCGATTCGTACGGCTTATCCGGGAAAAAATTGATCGTTGGGCCCGTCTTGATCAACAATTGGTTGGCAAACGCGCGCACGAACTCGACGACATCATTTCCAAATTACGATCGATTCGAAGCGAATTGTTATCAACCTCGACAACATCTTGTACCGAACCACTACGGGATGCTACCGCAGCAAACATGAGCACTGTCATCAATCTGTTGGAAGACTTTAAGACAAAAAATGGTGTCGTGGTGGCAAACTTCTCAGATCTGCTGGGTGAGCAGTCCATCAAAATTCAATTCAATAATAGCGAATTGTCATCGTGTCTCTAGTCTCTGATTCGGTTGTTTCCAAGGGGTCTTTTTTACGCTTGACGGAACTGGTTGATGTCAGCGCGCTGACGGGAAAACGGGTATTTATCCGTGCCGACCTCAACGTACCGCAAGATGGTGCCGGCCATATCACTGACGACACGCGGATACGGGCGTCGCTGCCGGCGATCCAACTCGCGCTTGACGCGGGTGCGGCCGTGATGGTGACGTCACATTTGGGGCGCCCAACCGAGGGCGAGTTCAAGGCTGAAGATTCATTGGCACCGGTCGCCAAACGAATGGGTGAATTACTGGCGCGTGATGTGCCGTTGCGCGCGAACTGGGTTGAGGGTGTGGACGTGCCCGCAGGCCAACTGGTTATGTTGGAAAATTGCCGCGTGAATAAAGGTGAAAAGAAAAACGACGATGTGCTCGCCAAAAAAATGGCGGCGCTATGCGATGTATATGTGAACGATGCCTTTGGTACGGCGCACCGCGCCGAAGCCACCACCCACGGCATCGCCAAGTATGCCAAGATCGCCTGTGCCGGCCCTTTACTGGCCGCAGAGCTGGACGCACTGGCGGCCGCACTCGCCGCACCCAAACGGCCGCTGGTGGCGATTGTCGCCGGGTCAAAAGTTTCTTCGAAGCTGACCATCTTGAAAGCACTCGCTGACAAGGTCGATCAATTGGTGGTCGGTGGCGGCATTGCCAATACTTTTTTGCTGGCGCAGGGATTGCCCATTGGCAAATCACTTGCCGAGCCGGACTTGGTCAACGAGGCCAGGGAAATAACCAGCATGATGGCGGCGCGTGGTGCATCGGTGCCGATCCCGACTGACGTGGTGTGTGGCAAAGAATTCTCGACAACGGCGCAGGCAACGACCAAAGACGCAAAGGACGTGTTGGCCGACGACATGATTTTTGACCTCGGACCTAAGACTTCGGCGACACTTGCCAACATCATGCAACAGGCGGGCACCATTGTTTGGAACGGTCCGGTTGGTGTATTTGAATTTGATCAATTTGGCGGTGGCACCAAAACACTGGCAGAGGCGATTGCCGCGTCGCCGGCATTTTCAATTGCCGGTGGCGGCGATACGCTCGCCGCGATTGCCAAGTACGCGGTCACCGACAAGATCAGCTATATCTCAACCGGTGGGGGCGCTTTTCTGGAGTTTCTGGAAGGCAAGACTCTTCCTGCGGTTGAAATTTTGCAACAACGTGCGGCTGGCACCGCCAGGTAGTTTTCCGCGAAAGTCATCACGCTGTTGCAAGGTACATTCATTGTTTTGCCAATGCCCAATATGGGGGAGAGAAATAACATGCCACGTGCTACCAAAATCGTTGCCACCCTCGGTCCAGCCTCCTCGTCTGCAGAGGTGTTGGAACGATTGATCGTAGCCGGCGTGGATGTTGTGCGAATGAATTTTTCCCACGGCACACCACAAGATCACATCGACCGCGCCACCCAGGTGCGCACATTAGCGGCCAAACACCATCGTGCCGTCGGCATTTTGGCGGATTTGCAGGGCCCGAAAATCCGCGTCGGAAAATTTGCCGACGGCAAAATCATGTTGAAGGTGGGTGACCAATTTATTTTGGATGCCAAGTGTGAGCTTGGCAATCAGGAGCGTGTCGGCATCGACTACAAAGAGTTGCCGCGCGATGTTAAAAAAGGTGATCAGCTGTTGCTGAACGACGGTTTGTTGGTGTTTGAAATTGACAACGTCAAAGGTCACGAAATTTTTTGCACGGTGCGGCAGGGCGGGGTGTTATCCAACAACAAGGGCATTAACCGCAAGGGCGGCGGGTTGACGGCACCGCCTCTCACGTCCAAGGATATGGATGACATTAAAACGGCGGTGTTGATCGAAGCCGATTTTCTGGCCGTATCATTCCCAAAAAGTGGCGCGGACATGTACATGGCGCGCGAATTAATGCGGGCGGCGGGTGGCAATGCGCTGCTCATCGCTAAAATCGAGCGCACCGAAGCGGTCACCAATGATGCGTTGGTCGACATCATGAAAGCTTGTGATGGCATCATGGTCGCACGTGGCGATCTGGCGGTCGAGGTGGGTGATGCGGCGGTGCCGGCACTGCAAAAGCGCATGATCCGTATCGCCCGCGAGATGAATAAACTGACCATTACCGCCACCCAAATGATGGAATCGATGGTGTCGTCGCCGATCCCGACCCGTGCCGAAGTTTCCGACGTCGCCAATGCCGTACTCGATGGCACCGACGCGGTGATGTTGTCGGCGGAATCCGCGTCCGGCCAATATCCGGTTGAGACCGTCGAAGCGATGGTGCGGATTTGTCGTGAAGCGGAGCGGAGCTCAGAGGGTAAGTTGGATCATGACTTTCTAAGCCGGGTTTTTACGCGTGTGGATCAATCGATCGCCATGGGCGCCTTGTTTACCGCGCATCATTTGAACGTGAAATGTATCGCTTCACTGACCCAATCCGGATCGACCGCGTTATGGATGTCACGCTTAAACCTGGGCGTGCCTATTTATGCGTTGACCCCCGAAAAAGCCACCTTGACCAAATGCGCGTTGATGCGTGATGTGCGGCCATTTACATTGGCTTACGAAGGGCACGACCGCGAAAAATTGTTGCATGATGCCGAAGAAGTATTGCTCAATAACAAGGTAGTGGAGATGGGCGATATTGTCGTCTTAACCATGGGTGAGCCGATAGGTCAGTCCGGCGGCACCAACACCTTGAAAATTGTCCGCATTGGTGAAAACCGCAAAGCTTAGGGGCTTGTTGAAATTCTCGAACGTCATTTTAGGCGTGGCTTGGGCAATGCACTTCTCCCTTTGCAAAAGGGAGATTGAGAGGGATTTGCTTTTGTCAGGAAAGTTTGATCAAGGAAAATCCCCCCGCCCCCCTTTTTTCAAAGGGGGGAATGTGTTGCCACAAGTTGGACTCTTCATTGCTGCAATCGAATTTCAACCAACGCCCAGACATCGACAAATTATTGCGGGCGTATGGCTATCCTGATCCGCCGCGCCACCAGTGCGGATATTCCGCATATTCAATCGATTGCACATACGACCTGGCCGGTCACGTTTGCCGACATTTTGTCGGCCGGACAAATCGCCTATATGTTGGAGATGATGTATTCGAAAACGTCATTAACGGCGCAAATCGAACAAAAAAATCACGTTTTTCATTTGGCGACGGACGAAGGTACGCCGATCGGCTACATCTCGCACGAATTAAATTATTTGCCGTCCGGCCATTCCAACCAAACAAAGATTCACAAAATTTATCTGTTGCCGAGCGCGCAGCGTCGCGGTGCCGGTGGCGAGTTAATCAAAACCGTCCGCGCGTTGGCCGTCGCCAACAAACAAACAGCATTACATCTGAACGTTAATAAATATAACCAGGCGCTGGGTTTTTACCAGCATCTCGGCTTTGTGGTGGTCGGTTATGAAGACATTGACATCGGTGACGGCTTTTTGATGGAAGACGCAAAACTGGTGCTGTCACTGGTGTAATCGGCTCGGTGTCTGTCCAGCGGATCGACGGCATGCCCAATTCAAGCCGGATTTTTGTCCACGTGAGGGTTGAACAGTTTGCCGGCAATTATGCAATTCGCCCCCCACGGCACAATCCGGCCAAGTAAAATAACGTTTTTGCAGCTCATTTTCATTGGAGAAATTTATGGCCCTCGTTTCCATGCGCCAGTTGCTCGACCACGCCGCCGACAACAGTTACGGTATCCCGGCATTCAATGTGAACAATCTCGAGCAGGTACAGGCCATTATGGAAGCCGCCGCAGAGACCGATTCGCCGGTGATCATGCAAGCCAGCGCCGGTGCACGCAAATATGCCGGCGAAACTTTCTTGAAATATTTGATCGAAGCTGCGGTCGAGACCTATCCAAATATTCCGGTCGCGATGCATCAGGATCACGGCCAAAGCCCGGCCGTCTGCCAACAGGCAATGCGCCTTGGATTTTCAAGTGTCATGATGGACGGCTCGTTGCAAGCCGACGGCAAAACCATTGCGACATACGAATACAACGTTGACGTCACCCGCCGTGTGGTCGACATGGCGCACATGATTGGCGTCTCGGTCGAGGGCGAGCTCGGTTGTTTGGGCTCACTGGAAACCATGAAAGGTGACAAGGAAGACGGCCACGGCACCGATTCCACCATGACGCGTGATCAACTGCTGACCGACCCGGACGAAGCGGCCGATTTCGTCAAAAAAACCGGCGTCGACGCGCTGGCCATTGCCATTGGCACCTCACACGGCGCCTATAAATTCACCCGCAAACCAACCGGCGACATTTTAGCCATTGACCGCATTAAGGCCATTCACGCACGCATTCCGAACACCCATTTGGTGATGCACGGCTCCTCAAGTGTCCCACAGGAATTGCTCGATATTATTCGCGCCAATGGCGGCGATATGAAAGAAACCTACGGTGTGCCGGTCGAAGAAATTCAGGAAGGTATCAAACACGGTGTGCGCAAGATCAACATCGACACCGATATTCGTCTGGCTATGACCGCTGCCGTGCGTAAATTTCTGAATGAAAACAAATCGCACTTTGACCCGCGCGACTATTTAAAGCCGGCGCGTGCTGCAGCCAAGGAAATTTGCAAACTGCGTTATCAACAGTTTAATTGCGCCGGGCAAGCGTCGAAAATAAAACCTTTAACGCTTAGCAAAATGGCCGATCGTTATGTCAAGGGCGAGTTGTTGCAGGTTGTGAAGTAAGTGATAACGAGTTGGTTCATTAGGAATTAGTGGGAATGTATCAATCAACCATTCAATCGTTGCCATTAGTCGCACGCGGAAAAGTCCGCGACATTTACGCCGTCGGTGACGACAAACTGTTGCTGGTGACCAGTGATCGTTTATCGGCCTATGACGTCATCTTGCCGACGCCCATTCCCCACAAGGGCGAGATTTTGGTGTCCCTCGCCAATTTTTGGTTTAAAAAACTTGGCCATATTGTTCCCAACCAGCTGACCGGTATTGATCCGGAGTCGGTCGTGGCGGCAAACGAACGTGATCAGGTGCGGGGCCGCGCCATTGTCGTCAATAAATACCAGGTGTTGCCGATCGAAGCCGTGGTGCGCGGATATTTGGAAGGCTCGGGCTGGGCGGAGTATCAACAATCACAAAGTGTTTGTGGCGTGCGCTTGCCAGCCGGTTTGCAACGCGCATCAAAATTGCCCGAGCCGATTTATACGCCCGCCACCAAGGCAGAGGCCGGGGAGCATGACGAAAATATTGATTTCGCCACCACGGAAAAAATCATCGGTGCGGCACGCGCAGCGGAAGTGCGTGACGTGGCGATTCGTTTGTACAAAGAGGCGGCGGATTTTGCGCTGACCAAGGGCATCATCATTGCCGATACCAAATTTGAATTTGGCCTCAATGCCAACGGTGTGCTGCATGTGATCGATGAAGTGCTGACGCCGGACTCATCACGATTTTGGCCACTTGATCGTTACCAAGTAGGCGTCTCGCCGGAAAGTTTTGACAAACAATACATCCGCAATTGGCTCGACAGCATTGGTTTTAACCGTCAGCCGCCCGCCCCGGAAGTGCCGGCTGACATTGCGCAAAAAACAAGTGACAAGTATCGGGAAGCGTTAACACGTCTGACCGCATAAAGGCGAGTATTGGCGCGCACTTCGGGAACATTTTATCCGAAACAGCGCGCCCAGCAACGAGTTTTAAGTTTTTTACTTGCGCCGTTCAATCAGCGCGTAAGCGGTGTGATTGTGAATCGACTCGAAGTTTTCCGCTTCCACCGTATAGGCGCTGACGCGTGATTCGCGATTCAGCGCGGCGGCGATATCGCGCACCAGATCTTCGACAAACTTTGGATTGTCGTAGGCGCGTTCGGTGACAAACTTCTCGTCCGGACGTTTCAGGATGCCATACAGCTCACTCGATGCTTCTTTTTCAGCCAGCTTAATGATTTCGTCTGCGGTCATATTGCTGCCGGCGGTTTCAGCGGTGATGGTGATGTGTGAACGCTGGTTGTGCGCGCCGTAGAGGGAAATTTCTTTGGAGCACGGGCACAGGCTGGTGACGGGTGCCAACACCTTGGTGCTGACACGGGTAACGTCGCCATTAATCTCGCCCATCAGGGTGACTTCGTAATCGAGCAACGATTTGACCTGTGAAACCGGTGCGGTTTTTTCGATGAAATAGGGAAACGTCACTTCGATGTGTCCCTGCACCACGCCGAGTTTGGCGGTCATGCGTTTGAGCAAGGCAGCGATTTCTACTGTATCAAACGCAATCGCGCTGGCGCGTTCGGCTTCCAATAATTCGACAAAACGCGACATGTGCGTGCCCTTGACGTCCTCGCGCAATTTCACCGTCATCGAAAATGTACCAATGGTGTGTTGCAATTGGCCGTCGGCGGATTTCACAATGAGTGGATGACGGATGCCACGAATACCAACACGGTCGATGGCGATATGGCGTTCGTCGATACGACCTTGCACGTCGGCGATGTCGGTTGCGGCGGGATGAAGCGGGAGGTTGGAGTCGCGTTGATTCATGATGAGCCAATTGAATGAGTCGTCATTTTACCACCCTGACCGCGCCCCACCCCGCCCCGCCCAGCCCGTGTTTCGCCGGCCGGAGCGAAATCCCACCGGCCGCTGCGGTGCAAATTGCCCTGCACAAAAAAAGGGCGCCCTTGCGGGCGCCCTGATTGAAATAAATAACCTTTATAAAATTGCGGCTATTTGTTGTATGCCGTCTCGCCGTGTGAAGTGATATCGAGTCCTTCGCGCTCCGCATCCTCGGATACACGCAGCCCCACAACCAATTTAACGATTAGCAGGGTGATCACGGTGGCTACCGCAGACCAAACTACCGCCACACCGACCGCCTTGGCTTGAATCCATACCTGTTCACCAATCGAAGTAAAGCCGGTCGTGGCGGTCACCCAGTCGGTGACAAATCCCGGCCCGCCCAATGATGGCGAAACAAACACACCGGTGAGCAGGGCACCGACAATGCCACCAACCGCGTGTAAGCCAAACACATCGAGTGAATCGTCCACTTTGAGGATGCGTTTGAGGCCGGTCACACCCCATAAACACGCGACACCACCGATGATGCCGATGGCCATGGCACCACCAATACCAACATTGCCGGCGGCCGGGGTGATCGCCACCAAGCCGGCGACCGCGCCGGACGCGGCACCCAGCATGGAGGGTTTTCCCTTTAACATCCACTCCGCAAAGGTCCACGCCAATACGGCGCAGGCGGTGGCGAGGAAGGTGTTCATGAACGCCAGCACGGCTGAGTTGCCTGCTTCCAGCGCCGAGCCGGCATTGAACCCAAACCAGCCGAACCACAATAACGATGCGCCGATCATGGTCATGGTCAGATTGTGTGGGGTCAGCGCTTCTTTGCCGTAGCCGATGCGTTTGCCTAACATGGCAGCGGCCACCAACCCGGCCACACCGGCGTTGATATGCACCACCGTGCCGCCGGCAAAATCGAGTGCACCCATTTGCCAGAGATAGCCCGCCTTGGCGTTGAGGCCGTCAACCAATTTTGGATCGGTGTAGGCGTCCGGTCCCATCCAGAACCAGACCATGTGGGCGATCGGTAAATAGCTGATCGTGAACCAGATCGTCACAAACAATAACACCGCCGAAAATTTCATACGCTCGGCCACCGACCCCAATATCAGGCAACAGGTGATCGCCGCAAACGTTGCCTGAAACGCGGCAAATAACATTTCTGGAATGACTACGCCTTTGCTAAACGTTGCCGCCATGGCAAATTCACCCTTTGCAACATTGGCAATGCCGTCGAAAAAGAGCCGGTCAAAGCCGCCGATAAAGCGGTTGCCCTCAGTGAACGCGAGGCTATAACCGTACACCACCCATAAGACGGTAATGAGTGAAAAGGTCATAAACACCTGCATCAATACCGACAACATGTTTTTGGAACGCACCAGGCCACCGTAAAACAGCGCCAGTGCCGGCACACTCATTAGTAATACCAACGTCGTCGACAACAACATCCAAGACACATCGCCCTTATTGGGAACGGGTGCGGCCACTGCTGCGGTGGTTGGTGCTGCCACTGGTGCAGATGTGGGTGCGGCTGCTGTTACAGCAGCAGGTACGGCGGTTGTTGTTTCCGCCTTCTGGTCCTGCGCAACCACCGCAGTAGAAAACGAGACGCTCGCCAACAGCGCCAGACAGGCCAATCCGATTTTCAGTTTCATTTTATTGGCTCCTGGTTACAACGCGTCCGAGCCGGTTTCACCGGTACGAATACGCACAACATGTTGAAGGTCAAAAACAAAAATTTTGCCGTCGCCAATCTTGCCGGTATTGGCGGATTTTTCGATGGCTTCAACCACCTGATCCACCATATCGTCCTTGATCGCCACGTCTATTTTTACCTTTGGCAAAAAATCAACGACATATTCGGCACCGCGATATAACTCGGTGTGGCCTTTTTGGCGGCCGAAGCCCTTTACTTCGGTGACGGTGATGCCCTGCACGCCGATGGCGGACAGTGCCTCACGGACTTCATCGAGCTTGAACGGCTTGATGACGGCGGAAACGAGTTTCATGATGGGACTCCTGTGGAAATGAATTTTGCGGACAATGGGTCAGCAACTGTCTTGAAATCAAGTTGATTTTGCTTGGTTGTGAACGTAGCTGGGCTCCCACATCTGATCACGCTTGATCATCGCATTCAGGATCAA
>JAYTBF010000077.1:0-5394 GCA_043737175.1 Burkholderiales bacterium | reverse complement strand
CGCGCGCATTGGCGTGTGCGGTCGAGATGCAAATCAAAATGCACCAGTTGAACTTCGAACACAAACAACAGGGACTGCCGGATCTTTACATGGGCATTGGCATTAACACCGGTGAAGTCATGGCCGGCGTGCTCGGCTCTGATGTTTATTCTGAATACACGGTTATTGGTGATGAAGTAAATTTGGCCTCTCGTATTGAGGCCTTCAGCCTGCGTGGCCAGGTATTGATCAGCGACAGTACATTTCAACGCTGTCACGATTTTGTGGAAGCATCCGAACCGATGGTTGTGAACGTCAAAGGAAAATCGCAATTTGTCAGTGTGCGCGAAGTGATCTCTATTCCCACCAAAGGCCTCAAGGTGCCGAGGCAGGAAGTTCGCCGAAGTCACCGGGTGGATGTGCGTCTGGCGTTTTCATATCAACTGGTTCGCAGTGGCATTGTTTTACCGGAACTACTCACCGGCACCATCCACGATATTGGTTATCACGGCATTTTGGTTGAACTCGCCGCACCATTGGAGCCCACCACCGAAATGAAACTCAGCATTGATTTGCCCCACGTTTCTTACGTGGCCAAAGAAATCTACGGCAGGGTGGTCAATCAAAAAAACCGCGATGGCGTGATGTACACCGGAATTGAATTTACGACCGTCCCACCAGTCGTGAACACACAAATCCAGCTGTTCGTACAGCTATTGGTATTCTCTGATTAAACTCCAACTGGGGTGCGCTTTTCGAACGCTTTCACCGTGAAAAGTCGCTCAGAATATAGACTTTCCGAACTTACATCCACTACACTGTGGCGTAGTGTGATCAAGTCTGCGTCGCAAGGACCGCTGCTGCAGATGCCGCATTAGCGCGAACGTGGTTTTGACGACTTCGTTTTTTCCGCCTTGCCACCAGCGACGTTTTGTTTTGACCCATCGGCAGCTTGCGCAGGGGGCATCATGTTTTTCATCCATTGTGCCGGATCAAATGCCGCGGCAAACCGCGCCATGTCATCAGCCGTCACGTTGCCAAATTCATTTTTTTGCTGCTCCATCAACTTGAGGGTGTCACGCTGATACTCGAGCGTTTTAATTGATAACGTCAGGGCATTCATCTGCATTTGTAACCAGCCGGATACGGTCTGTAATTCGCGTATTTTTTTTTCGATTTCCGCCGGATCGATCGTGCCGATGTGTGGTTCGCCGCCCGTACCGGCAAGTCCGGACATTCCCGTCATTTGGCGTAACAATTCAAAATAATCCGGAAGCGGCTCTGCTGGCATGTTGGATTCTCAAGAATAAATTAACGATTGTGTTTGTCGATAAACGCCCGAATCTTCGGGTAAATCATTTGCCGATATTTCCGTCCGGAAAAAATCCCATAGTGTCCGACCCCTGGTGCAGTGTAATGCTGCCGACGGTTGGCGACAATACCGGTGCACAAAGTATGCGCCGCCTCGGTTTGGCCGCTACCGGAGATGTCATCGAGCTCACCCTCAATGGTAAACAAGGCGGTTTTGGTAATCGCCTCGGGTGTTACCGGCTGACCGGCGACCACCAACGTCCCGCGCGCAAGGTTTTGCTCCTGAAAAACCCGCACGATGGTATCGAGGTAATACTCCGCCGGCAAATCCATCACCGCATTGTATTCATTGTAAAACCGGCGATGCGCGTCGGCCGACTCACCGTCGCCTTCAACCAGGTGATTGTAATAATCACGATGCGACTGCACATGGCGTTCCGGATTCATGGCGACAAATCCTGCCAGTTGCATAAATCCCGGATAGACACGTCGCATCGCACCTTCATATTTCACCGGCACGCGTTGGATTACGTTTTGTTCAAACCAGTGAAGTGGTCGGCGGGTTGCAAAGTCATTCACCGAGGTTGGATTTTTGCCAGTATCGATCGGACCGCCCATCATGGTCATGCTGGCAGGCAATTTTTCGCCGTTTGCTGCCATCACGGCAATGCCGGCAAGGACCGGCACGGTCGGCTGGCACACCGACACCACATGAACAATACCGTTGCTGTCCGGCCGCTTTTGCATGAACTGAATAAATTGCTGAACGTAAGCAACATAATCATCAAAGTGAAACGGGCCACGCGCCAAACTAATATCGCGGCAATCCTTCCAGTCCGTGATGACAATATCGTGGTCTGGCAACATGGTCTGCACGGTGTCGCGTAACAACGTCGAGAAATGCCCGGAAAGCGGTGCAAAAACCAATACTTGTGGCTGCGCCTTGATGGCACGGGCGGTTTTACCCGCCGACACGCCGGTTTTGGCGAAATGCCGCAACTCGCAAAAAGGCAAATCTAAAATTACCCGCTCTTCAATATTGACCTTCTCACCGGCGACATCAATCTGCTTGATTTCAAAGGAGGGACGATTGTAACGACCGGTCATTCGCAACATCAAATCAATACCGGCAACGGCTTTGCCGGCATTCGGCGCATAGGACAACGGCGAAAACGGGCTTTTTAACACATCGGCACTGGCCTCGGCCCACCATCGCCAAGGCTCAACAATGGTCCGCTGTAACTCGTGAAATTGATAAAGCATCGTGATTTCCCTTCCAACGCAAAAAAAATGGGGCAGTGCCCCAGACACACCTAGTTTACTGCGGTGCAACAAATAATACGACCAATCGCGTAAAACAACCGCGAGTAAAGCGGTCAATCAACCGACCATATCAACTTATTGACTTGAGTCAAGCGGTGCGCGATTGGCGTCCACACAACCATCGGCCAATAAACACGCCAATCTCTGCTACTCTGCAACTTGACTCACCAACCCGTTCATCAGGCGACACCTATGCCCACGCCGACCGTTCAGATACTGCGTACGGACTTTTATCCCCCGATCGAGCCGTATTCGACCGGCACCCTTGCCCTCGATGACACCCACACCATGTACTTCGAGCAATCTGGCAACCCGAATGGTGTGCCGGTGTTGTTTTTGCATGGTGGCCCGGGATCGGGCGCATCCCCCGCGCATCGACAATTTTTTGATCCCCTGTTTTATCGTATTGTCATATTTGATCAGCGTGGTGCCGGTCGTTCTACCCCATTGGGCGAATTAAAGGACAACACCACCCCGTTGCTCATTGCAGACATCGAACAATTGCGCGAAAAACTTGGCATCAATCGCTGGATCGTATTTGGCGGCTCATGGGGTTCGACCTTGGCGTTGGCCTATGCCGAATTTCATGCGGATCGAGTCATGGCAATGGTCTTGCGTGGCATATTTTTGTGCCGCCAATTCGAAATCGACTGGTTCTTGTATGGACTCAAACATATTTTTCCTGAAGCATGGCATAGACTAGCCGATCACTTGCCGGCGCTGGAACGTAACAATATTTTGCAGGCCTACCACGCGCGTATTACCGATCCCGATCCCTTGATTCATCTTCCGGCCGCACAGCAGTGGAGTATTTACGAAGGTTCATGCTCCACCCTGTTGCCGAATGATGCCGTGGTTGCCAACTTTGCAAGTGACCGGGTTTCGCTGGGGTTGGCGCGAATGGAATCCCATTATTTTATTCACAACATTTTTTTACCGGTCAATTTTCTACTCGAAAATGTTGGCAAAATTCGCCATATCCCAACGACAATTATCCAGGGACGGTACGATGCCGTCTGCCCGATTGTGTCCGCGGATGATTTGGTGCGCGCCTTTCCGGAAGCCGACTATCACATTGTCAACGACGCCGGGCACTCGGCATTTGAGCCCGGAATTCGCGCAAAATTGATTGCCACCATGGAAAAATTAAAAACGAACTTCGCCAGCGCCTAACAGCGGTTGCGGCGACCGCCTTCAACTTTACATACCATGCCAAAATTTTTAAAAGCGATTCGACTCGACGATTCCGATGACGAGTTGTACCAAGCAAGTGGCGCCTGTGACGACAACGAATGGGTAAGTACCGGTGGCTTTGCCGTATGTGACCTTGCCAAAGGCTACCGCTGCGAACCACGATGTTACTGTGATGCGTCGTTTCTTTCCATCACCCGCCGCAATCGCGTCACCTTGGCGGAGGTGGTCGATGTCAGTGAAGCCGACTTGGAAATTTTCAAGGACCAACTCGCCCAACATTTGCTGTTTGACTGGAAGGCGCCGGATTTCGAAACTGCCCGCGCCGTTGCTGAGGAGGAGATTGAATACACCGCCGAAACCGCGTCTGGATTCGCAACGGAGGTGTGGGTCACCGTTAAACGCTCACCGGGAGCGGATGGGGCAATCGAAGAAAAATACGACCAATACCAACGTCTGCTGGTCGGCGCGCACAAGTTATAACCCTTCGTAAACAAGCTTTATTCAACCGGTCATTGGCGGCTTCTGTTTAATTCTTTCCACCAAAAACAGTTGCACAGCAGTCAAAAAGAGTCATGCCGAATCCGGCGCCATCCACACCGGTTCTATCTCCCCCCAAGACTCGGCGTGTCCAACCATACGGGAAAAGGCGATCAACATGCCCGCCGTTGCCCCCCAGATGTAGCGGTGGCCAAATGGAATGGCGTAGTACCGGCGCATACGCCCCTTATACATGGCCGTCTCCGCGCGATGATTAATTGGATTGAGCAAAAACGATGCCGGAACTTCAAACACTTCCGCCACCTCACGCGCATCGGGTGCATATTGCAAAGGCTCGTTTGCCCACGCCAACACCGGCGAAATTCGATACCCGGTGCCGGTGGTGTAATGTGGCAAGGTACCGACAATTTCAATTTGTCCGGCATGAATTCCGGTCTCTTCGACGGTTTCCCGCAACGCGGTCGCAACCACATCACGATCATTTGGTTCGACTCGCCCGCCTGGAAAACTGATTTGGCCGGCGTGTTCCGTTAAATGCAAGGTACGCTGGGTAAAGACAATGGTGGGAGAGGCGTGATTGACCACCAATACCAAAACGGCCGCTTCCTTTAACGGTTGATCAGGCGGCGCAAATGACAGCGTTTCGCCGTCATCGGCAAAGCGTCCGCCCCCGCTGATCGTAACCGCATCACCGGCGTCCAGCCACGTCCGCAGCCGCTCTGGACTGAATGGATTGGCGAGGGTCTCGTTATACTTCATGCTGATTTACCGACGATGGTTTGTTTTTCGATTATAAAGAGTGATTGTTATCAGGAGCCAGTGACCCCATGATTGTTTATGACTATTTCCGCTCGTCCGCTTCTTTTCGTCTGCGTATCGCCCTCAATTTAAAAGGGCTGTCGCCAGAGCTGCGCAACATTCACCTCGGCAAAGGTGAACAAAAGTCGGCCGAATACAAGGCGATCAATCCTCAGGGCCTGGTGCCTTACCTGATTGACGGCGATTTTCGATTATCTCAATCCCTGGCGATTATCGAATACCTCGACGACAAATATCCGCAGCCGCCGCTGATGCCGACTAATATTGAAG
>JAYTBF010000076.1:0-5412 GCA_043737175.1 Burkholderiales bacterium | reverse complement strand
CTCGATTTCTATAATCGTCACGTCAGTGACGGATGACCAGTTAATGCCGCCGTCCGGTAGCATGGGTGGTGGTTGCATGGTTGACTGAAATATCAGTCGATACCCGTCAGACAAATCCAACGCAAACTGTCCAGAACGTGCACCTTTGAGTGGGTGTGGATGGCCTGCAACGAGATCTTTGACGGTTTCAGCCGCAAATAATTGGGCCAGCCTGAGTTTCAGTTTCGTCGCGGATTGCGCGCCAAACGCCTTGGTGACAAGCTTGTTTTGCTGGCAAATAGACTCAAGCCCCGTATTTGCGAACGTAATCTCCATTCGTCAATAGTATACCGTTTTGGTATATAAATCAACTGGACTGTCCACCTGACCACTGTCAGGCATGTGCTGGAAACGCTGGCTTTCTGACGCCTATGTGTGTGCGTCGTCTAATGCCGGAAATGCCGCATGCCGGTCACCACCATCGCCACATTGCGCTCATTGGCCGCATTGATCACTTCGTCATCGCGCATCGAGCCACCCGGTTGAATCACCGCGGTAGCGCCAGCGTCGGCGATCACATCCAGGCCATCGCGAAATGGAAAAAACGCGTCACTCGCCGCGACCGAGCCTTTCAGGGACAAGCCGGCGTGTTGGGCCTTGATGGCGGCGATTTTGGTCGAGTCGATCCGGCTCATTTGCCCGGCGCCGACACCAAGCGTCATGCCATAACGACAAAACACAATGGCGTTTGACTTCACGAATTTGGCGACACGGAACGCAAAAATCAGATCATTCATTTCCGCGTCGGTTGGTTTGCGCCGGGTCACCACTTTAAGATGTGTGACATCAAAATTATCCGCGGTTTGGACCAACAGTCCGCCACCGACACGTTTCATGTCGAATTTGTTTTGCGATTTAGATGAGGTCACTGGAATGGCAATTAAACGCACATTTTGTTTAGCCGCAAAAACAGCGCAGGCATCGGCGGTAAACGATGGAGCAATCACCACTTCCACAAATTGTTTGGCCACGGCGGCGGCGGTTGCCCCATCGACTGCACGGTTGAAGGCAATGATGCCGCCGAAGGCGGAGGTGGGATCGGTTTCCAACGCGCGTAAATAGGCCGTCAAATTGTCATTGGCAATGGCCACACCACAGGGATTGGCGTGTTTGACAATCACACAGGCGGTGACCTCAAACGAACGACAACATTCCCAGGCGGCATCCGCGTCGGCGATGTTGTTGTATGACAGCGCCTTGCCTTGTAGTTGTTGATAGTTGGCAAGTGTGCCTGCGGCCGGGTTTTTCTCCACATAAAACGCCGCGTCTTGATGCGGGTTTTCACCATAACGCATTCCCTGCGCGAGTGAATAACTCAAATTCAAATTATGCGGAAAAGTCTGCGGCTGGTTATTGGCGTCCAGCGATGTCAAATAATTGGCAATCATGCCGTCGTATTCGGCTGTATGACTGAACGCCTTTTTCGCAAGCTCAAAACGGGTGGTGGGTGACAGTGCGCCTTTGTTTGCCTGCATTTCGCTGATGACCGTTTGGTAATCGTCGGTATTCGTGACGATGGCAACAAAAGCGTGATTTTTGGCAGCAGAGCGAACCATGGCCGGGCCGCCGATATCAATATTTTCGATGGCCTCGTCAAACGACACACCGGGTTTGGCGATCGTCGCGGCAAACGGGTAAAGATTCACCACCACCATGTCGATCGGCGGGATACCGTGGACAAACATTGCCCGGGTATGATTCAATAAGTCGCGGCGCGCCAATATGCCGCCGTGAATTTTGGGGTGCAGGGTTTTGACCCGGCCATCCATCATTTCCGGAAAACCGGTGTAGTCGCCGACCTCGGTAACGGTCAGGCCGTTGTCCGCCAGTAGTTTTGCGGTGCCGCCGGTGGAAAGAATTTCCACACCCTGCTGCGATAAAAACTTTGCAAACGGCACAATACCGTTTTTGTCAGAGACGCTGATCAGCGCGCGTTTAATGGGGATCATTTTGTGATGGGTGCTTGAACAGGTGAGCGGGTGAGGGCGTGAGCGGGGCCGGTGAGCAGCAAAACGGGTGGATAGGTGAACAGGTGAACAGGTGAACAGGTGAACAGGTGAATGGGTGAACGCTTGAAGAAAGGGGCAGCCGCCGTTCAGCTCCTCACGTGGTCACTCGTTCACAGAAACTAGGCAATGCCGTGCTGACTTAATTTTTTGCGCAGGGTATTGCGGTTGAGCCCCAGCAGATCTGCCGCGCGGGTTTGGTTGCCGCGCGCTTGATGCATCACCACCTCGAGCAACGGCCGTTCAATATTGGCGACCACCATGTCATAAATGTCAGTGGCGATTTCCCCATCGAGGTCTTTGAAATATTGCGTCATCATCTTGCGAACACATGCAGAAAGTTCGCTATCGCCATCACTCTCGAGAGCGTGGCTTTTTGTTTCCCTGTTCATACTTTTCTCTTGATTGCCGTATTTTTTTACGCTGCCGACTGCAATTGGTCGAAAACGTTTTCTGCAAAACTACTGGTTTTATTTGTGCCGTGCCTGCTACCCTTGTCGCTATTATCGCCGAAAGCGAAGAAGTGATGACCGTCTGCTTCAAGTGATTGCAGAAAATGCAGCACCGCCGCCAATTGTTCATCGGCATTTTCAAGCTGATTCATTTTTTGCCGGAAAAATTCACCGCCCGGCGCCGCGGCCAAATACCAGCCGATATGTTTACGCGCAATCCGATGCCCTTTTTCCGCGCCATAAAATTCATAAAGGTTTTGCAAATGGTCGTGCGCGATGTCGCCGACTTCGCGAATGGTGGGGGGGGCGAGATGGGTGCCGGTTTTTAGATACCAGGCAATCTCCCGAAATATCCACGGCCGACCCTGCGCCGCGCGACCAATCATCACCGCGTCGGCACCGGTTTTGGCCAGCACAAACGCGGCTTTTTCCGGTGAATCAATGTCGCCATTGGCCACCACGGGAATTTTTACCGACGCCTTGACGGCGCGAATGGTCTCGTATTCGGCATCACCATTGTACAAATCGGCGCGGGTACGGCCATGCACAGCCATGGAGAGAATGCCATTGTCTTCAGCAATGTGTGCAATCGACAACGCGTTTTTATGATCACGGTCCCAGCCGGTGCGAATTTTGAGGGTCACCGGTACATTCACCGCGTCGACCACGGCCTTCAAGATTCGCGCCACCAACGGCTCGTCTTGCAACAATGCGGAACCGGCAAACACATTACAAACTTTTTTGGCCGGGCAACCCATGTTGATATCAATAATCTGCGCGCCGTTGTCAACGTTATAACGCGCGGCCTCGGCCATCATTTCCGGAGCGGCACCGGCAATTTGCACCACAATCGGATCGACTTCACCGGCGTGATCGCCACGGCGGATGGATTTTTCGGTTGCCCACAATTTATTATTGGACGCCACCATTTCCGATACCGCCATGCCCGCGCCGAGTCGTTTGCATAACTGGCGAAACGGGCGATCCGTGACCCCGGCCATGGGGGCGCAAATGAGATTGTTCCTGAGGATGTGGGGGCCGATTTGCACGCGAGGGATGAGGAAAACGAAGGGGAGGGATATTCTACCGCTGCCTAAGATTTAAGCAAAATATTTTTTTGCGGATTATTTTGGAACCGCCGATGGACGCCGATAAAGCCAATATAAGTTGTCATTCCGACAGAGCCCGCCTTTGGGCGACGAGGAATCTCATCGGGATAAATTGAGAAATCAAGTGCGGCAACGCAACGGCCGAATGGGGTTGCAAAAAATTCTTTTTGATGCCGCCGGATGGGATTCCTCCCCCGGATCAAGTCCGGGGCTAAAGACAAAAACCGTTCGGAATGACATTTTTCAAGGGTGTTTTTTCGGCGGCCATTGGCGCATATCGGCGTCCCTCGGCGGTTAAGTGCCCCGCTCATGAATCACCAGCCACATTCCCAAACCCGCCACCCCCAGGCGTGTGCAATACAAACACGTCACCAACACCAACTGCAATTTCATCCGAATACGACAGCGGCACCACGCTGCCGTCGGCACGTTCCAGCCAATTTGCGCCACAGGCACCCGGCGCACCGCCATGCATTCCAAATGGCGGCACGATGCGGTGTCCGGCCAGAATGGCGGCCGTCATTGATTCCAAAAAGCGAATTTTGCGGGTAGCGCCATCACCACCGTGATGCGCACCTGTGCCACCAGAGCCTGCGCGAATCGTGTGTTCTTCCACCCGCACCGGGAACCGAAACTCCAGCACCTCCGGGTCGGTCAGGCGCGAATTGGTCATGTGTGCCTGCACCGCGTCGCAGCCGTCAAAATCCGCGCCCGCGCCGGTGCCGCCCGAGACCGTCTCGTAATATTGGTAACGATTATTACCAAATGTGAAATTGTTCATGGTGCCGCCACTGGCTGCCATCACGCCGAGCGCACCAATAATGGTGTCGGTAATACATTGTGAGGTTTCGACATTGCCGGCAACGGTGGCCGCGGGTGCAACGGGACTGAGCATCGAGCCTTCTGGAATGATGATCGTCAGGGGTTTTAAACAACCGGCGTTGAGTGGGATATCGCGATCCACCAGCATACGGAATACATACAGCACCGCGGCGTAGACCACCGCCGATGGAGCGTTGAAATTGGATGAGAGTTGTGCGGAGGTGCCGCTAAAGTCAATGGTGGCGCTGCGTTCGTCGTCACCGATCGTGACCGCCACACAAATCACCGCCCCGTTGTCCATTGCATAGGAAAACTTTCCGTCGCGGAGTGTGCCGATCACCTGTCGCACACATTCCTCGGCATTGTCCTGTACGTGTTGCATATAAGCATGCACCGTCGCCAGTCCAAAATGCGCCACCATCCGTTTGAGTTCTTCAACACCTTTGGCATTGGCGGCGATTTGGGCGCGTAAATCGGCGATGTTCTGGTCGATGTTGCGTGCCGGATGGTTGCCACCGGCCAGCAGGGCGCGCATTTCGGTTTCACGCATGACGCCGTTTTCGACCAATAAAAAATTGTCGATCAACACGCCTTCATCCGCCATTGTTTTAGAGAACGGTGGCATTGAGCCGGGGGTAATGCCACCAATATCAGCATGATGGCCGCGGGAGCCGACAAAAAACTGCGGCGTAGTTTGATCGTCAGTGAGGAATACCGGTGTGACCACTGTCACGTCCGGCAAATGGGTGCCGCCGTTGTAGGGATCGTTTAAGACAAAGCCATCACCCGGCTTCATGTTGCCGGCATTTTTGCGCACCACCGTTTTGATGGATTCACCCATCGATCCCAGATGCACCGGCATATGCGGGGCATTGGCGATCAAATTGCCGTCTGCATCAAACAGTGCGCAGGAGAAATCAAGTCGTTCTTTGATATTGACCGAGTAGGCCGTGTTTTGCAGCTGCAGCCCCATTTGCTCGGCAA
>JAYTBF010000075.1:0-5413 GCA_043737175.1 Burkholderiales bacterium | reverse complement strand
TGGAAATATTGGCAATGAGTCGAATACGCGGTGTGAGGTCGGCGTCCGCGCCCACACCAATCAAAGTTAGGCCGGGATTGACAAAATTGGATTGCCCTTGATCCTTGGAGGATCGCAGCGACGGCAACACACCGTTACGTTGTGATAAGGCCACGCCACCGCCACCGAGTAGGGGAATCGCCTGGCGAATAAAAAAGCTGGTGTCGGCACCGGCAAACTGCGGGTTCTCGAAGATGGCATCAAAGCCGGTCGCCTTGCCGTCAAACGGATTTTTGTCGCCACTGGCAATCAGCGCATTGCCACGCACCCGCAGCCAACTGAAATCGCGGGAAAGTTCGGCAGCGGCAAAACCGGCGCGAATGGTTTGTTTTTTCTGCGCAAGCGGGTGCCGTTGATCGGTGCCAAAAACACCGTACAACGAAGTGGTCAGGTTCCATCGATCGATGTGCCCGTCGCCACTCAACCCCACATAAGTCACGTTGTAGTTGCGCGGTCGCGCATCACCAATCACCGCCGGGCGGATTAAAAAGCCGTTGCGATCGAAATAATCCGGCGCCGATTCACGATTGACGTTGTGAATAATGGTTGCCTGCGTGGTGTGGCCGATAAACGGAAAATCTTGACGATAGGCGTTGGCGACAAACAGGTGGTCGCGGCGCATTTTTTGGCTGAGGTCATTGAGGCCGCTATTGGTGTCTTTTTCCATGCGCCGAAAATAACCAATGTTGTACTGCCAAAAATTATTGTCACGATTGCCAAACAGGCGCACGCCAAACGGCACATCTTGAAAAACAAAACCACGGAAGTCGGAAATAAATGGCTGAATGCCCACCCGCAGCGAGTCAAAATCGTAATGGTCGGAGACGTTGCGCAAATGCACATCACCGAATAACTCCTGGATACCAACATGGCGATCGGTGCGTGTTTTGCCAAGTGTTGGATCGATATTTAATCCGCGCACCTCCTCGATGCGGGCATGATTGATTTGAAAGGCCGGCACAAAACGGAATTCGTAGTCGGGTGGGCGAAAGGTGGTGTTGCCCTTGATCACCGCCGCCGACAGGATGACGGTCTCGACAAAAACCGTTTGTTTGCCACGACCAAATACATTGTTCGCGTCCATCCGTAACGACGATTGTGCGCCAACCGGCAGCGGCAGCCGACGCGTCTCGATCAGCGAATCGGAAATCACCGACAGCGCCAAGAACCAGTCGTTGTTGTCGCCACCGTGCAATTTGGCGAACGGCGCAAACGGTTTGTCACCCTTCCAGACGTTGTGGTTATACGGGTCGTACCATGGAAATTTAAATCCCAGCGAATCCATAATGCGCCAGCGGTCCGGCACGGCAATCGATTGACGAATATCCATCGGAGTCGGCGCGTCCACTTTTGTGGAGTCGATGGCTGGCAAGGCATATTTGATTGGTGTGCGTGTGTCCGACGGTGCACGCGAACGCACAATTGGTTCGGCCTCGTCCACTGGTGTGGGGGCTAATTGCTGTGGCGCCGTTAACGCTGGTGGCGAAAACGCGGCGGCGTCCATTACACAGACACCGGCGCACGCCAGCACCAAAAGACGTACCATCTGTCGAGGCAAGGACCTGATTGGCAAGTGCCGCGTTGGCCGCATCACACGCCCTCACAAACGTTTTGTTCGTTGCCGTTGATAAACGGCGCGACCGGGCACTGCACATAACGCAATCGGCTGCCGAGTCCCAGCGGGACCAAATTATCGGCACGCAATGGTTTGGGCGCATTGCCGATGCCGGTGTTCAGCGCCACGCCGGCATTGTGCAGGCCCAGAAACGAAATCAAGTCGTCTTGATCAACACCATCACCGGAAACACCGATGGCACCGATCAGCTGGTTGCCGCGATAGATGGGTACCGCCCCGGCAAAAATCTGAATGCCATTTCTTGCCCTCGACAAACCGGTGCAGCCGCCTGCAGCCGGGTCCCCGGTCGGACTGGTTGCAGCGGCAATGATGGCGTTATAACTCAGGTCGAGTTGTAGGCCGACGTTAAACGGGCTCCAGCTGGTGATGGATGACGACAACGGGCCGGCGCTGGTGCCGATAATGCCATCTGGAAAGTACGGACGGGCGATGCTGCCGATGGCGCGATTGGAAAACGCGATTCCGTTCGACAGCATGGTGGGGTCATTAAAAAATGATCGTGTTGCAGCAATGGTTTGTGCAAAAGTGCGCGCACCACCGACCGGGTTGCCGCCGGCACCGAGGTAGGTGATGTTGGGGAGTGCGCCAATTTCATTGGCGGCATTTGTATGCGAAAACAACATCACCGTGCGGGCTTTTTGCAAACTCACGTCGGTGCCAAAAATCGGTGCGTCCGGTGTGCGGGCGATGACCAGAATATTGCCGTTGGTATCCACCACCGACACGGTCACTTGCGCTTGGGTATTCAGTGGCCGGCGAATTTGTGCGCGGGTGCGATTGGCGACTTTGATGGCTTCGCTGGCAATGGTGGTGGCTTCGAGCAGTGTGATCAGACCATCGGTACCGGCGCGTGCAGCAAAACGATTGTTGTTGGCCGCATCCACCAATACAAATGCACTTTGCGCCACCAACTGGCTTGCGTCGCTAGTTGTTGCTGCGCGATAACCGGAGGCGGCGTTGCCAAACGAGGTGCCTGAACGCACTGCGCCGTCAAAATAGCCACCGACTGAAATAAGTGTGCCGCTGATTGCCGCCAACGCGGGCGCCTGCGCCGGGTTGGACTGCAGCGCTTCAGAGTCCACAAAACGAAAGGTGCGACCATCGGCGGTAATCCGATTGCCACGAATATCATCGGGTGCGGCGAATCCGCTGGTGCCGGCCACCGCAATCAATTCGTCGACGCTTTGGTCAATATCTGTGGCGTCAAGATCGAGGCCATAAACACCATCGGCAATCACGCCCACCCCACCCACCAACCGGTTGTTTTTATAGAGGGGTAAGCCGCCCGGATCGGCGGACAGACCCAACGGTGAACGTTTTGGACCGACGCTGCCGTCGCTGGCGCGGCGCATTAAATCCGAACACGGCAATTGCGAAAACTGCACACCATATAACGGGCCACCCGGTTGATTGAGTTCGCGCGGATTAAAGTGCTCTTGCACAATCTGGCTGGCGGTGCGCGATGAAAATGCATTGCCGTTGGACGATAAATAGGCGCCGGTAATGGCCTTGCTAATCGCCGCGAGGCTGTCGGGCAGAATGTCGATATTTTCCAAACCACCACTCACACCACGGCCACTGCTGATGCGAAAGGTGGTGGCCGCACCATTCATGCGGTACACGGCCAATACATTGCCGACCCGATCCACCACGGCAATGGTGGCGCGCTGACTACGTGCGCCCGCTTCGCTCGCGGCCTGCGCAATCACCCGCTCGACATCGGCCACGGACAACGCATCAATTGCCGCCGCCGGTGGTGTGCAATTTGTTTGACAAACCGCCGCCTCATTGCCGCCACCACCGCCCGAGCAGGCGATCAATAGCAGACTGCAGAGGAGGCCGGAGGAGATTATTCGGGTGCGCATCACTTGCCCACTGGCTTGGTGCTGGTGGGATGTTTAAACAATCCGGAGCGGGTGGTAATGGTGCCGTCTTTTGACTTGGGTAAGACCACCGGTACCCCGGCACGGGTGCCACCGGTGTGAAAACCGTGACAACTCTCACAGCTGCCGGGTGCTTTATCTTGTTCAGGCACATTGCCGGAGTGACACGATTGGCAAGAGGCCAAATCCGGAATGGCAATATCCGCACTGGTTTGCGACTTTTCGACGTCGTGACATTTTTTGCAACTAAACGTTGCGTGCTGACTATGTGGAAAGCGCGATTTGGGCAACCAGTGTCTGGTCACGGCAATGGGTGCGACATGCCATGATTGTGCCGCACCGACACCAACGCGGGTGATTTCATGGCAGGCAAAACATACCCGTTTTTCCATCATCTCGGTTGTGATGGCCTTGGCTTTTTGATTGACCCAGGCGATATTCTTATCCGGACCGGTGCGTGGCTCATCACCCGGCCGCCAAATTTTTGACGGTGGCTGGTCAATCGTTTTGCCCATGAAGGCCGCTTGCGCATAAAACTCATTGATGGTTGCGATCACATCATCAACTTTGCCGTGTGGCACCTGTCGACTGGTTGCTGTCGGTTCGAATTCAAGTGAGTGACAATCCTGACAGTGTTCTTTCATGGTCACCGGCTTAAAGCGTGTGCCGGTTTCATCCGGCAGGTGACAATTTTTGCATTCCATAGCGCGTTTGCCGGTTGGGCTGCGCACACCATCGCGATTATTTTCGGACAAATGCACATCGTGGGGGAATTTCAAATTTGATTTTTCGACCAGTTTGGTTTTGTCGCTCTGTGATACCCGCATGACCGCGTCTTTTCCGGTTTTGCCTGGAACCAGCATCGACAATTTAAACGCCGGGTGATCCTTTTTAAAGTCGCCGATATTGGGCGAGGCCACCTCGTTATGGCGGGTTTTAAGATCGCGATGGCAATCGGTGCACAGTGGCGAATCTTGTCGCTTCAGTGCATTTTTGCCTTTGTGGTCCCGGTGACAAGCAGCACATCGTCCCTCGCTGCCGTCGGCATTAAACACATCGGCGTGAAGTTTTTTGGCCTCGGCCGTGACCAGTGAAAAATGCCAGCCGATCGATTTGTGACAGGATTCACAGGTTTCGTTTTTGACCTGTACAAACGGTGTTTGGTGGCAACGACTGCAATCGCGGCCAAAACTGGTGTGACCACTGTCAAGCGGACCGGGATCCCAAGATGCATCTGCGGTCACCGCGGCGAGTTTTTTGTCGTCGACCGAATGCAAATCAGCGAAATTTGAATTGATAGCATGCCAGATCGGCCAAATCAAGAAGCCGAGGGTGACCATGCCGGCAAGCAGCCATGACATCCTGCGTTTGGAGAGCCAGGTTGAACTCAGTCCGGCCGAGGCGATTTTTTGCGCTTGAATGGTGGCTGCGGTGCGATCAGCCATTGGCTCGGTTAATTCCAGCGATATAGCGACATCCACGTCGTCCGGCGTCGGCAAAACCACGATGGTATAGGGGCCAAGTTTGATCAGCAGGTCGGTTTTGAGCAACGACGCGCGCTCGGCGCGGCCATCAATTGCAATCACTCCCTGGGTGGCGTCAATGGTAAATCGGTCGGCGGCGCTTTTTTGAATGACAGCGTGATGTAAGGCCACGCGCGGGTCGGGCAGATGGAGTTTGCAATCACTGCCGCGCCCGATCGGAATCGACTCGGCTTCAAGAACCTCATCGGTGCGGGCGACCTGTCCTTGTTTGTTGCGGTTTAGACGGGCGAGAAGTAGTTTCACGTCAACACCCCTTACCAGTAAAAAAACACGGCGACGATATGGGCAATCAACGCCGCCAATAAACAAAA
>JAYTBF010000074.1:0-2150 GCA_043737175.1 Burkholderiales bacterium | reverse complement strand
GAAGTGCAATCGTGGGGCGGCCAGGTACATTCGATCGCCTTTCAACACGAACGCTCCACCACGGCCATGCTTGCCAAAATTCGCGGCGACAAATAGTCATGTCTGATCGTGCCGCACTGGTTGCGCGTCTCAATGCTGTTGTCGGTGACATCGGCCTGATTCAAACACAATCAGACATGGCACCATACCTCACGGACTGGCGTGGAAGTTTTACCGGCAAGGCACTGGCGATCGTCCGGCCGGCAACAACCGATGAAGTGGCGGCGGTCATGGGGATTTGCGCCGCCACCAAAACACCGGTTGTGCCTCAGGGCGGCAATACCGGACTGGTGGGCGGCTGCACGCCGGATGGCAGCGGCGACGCCATTGTTTTGTCGCTGACGCGCATGAATCGCATTCGTGCCATTGACACTGACAACGACACGATGACGGTTGAGGCGGGCGCAATATTGCAAACGGTTCAAGGCAAGGCGCGTGACGCTGATCGTCTCTTCCCCTTATCCCTCGCCGCCGAAGGAAGTTGCACCATCGGCGGCAATTTATCGACCAATGCCGGTGGCACCAATGTGTTGCGCTACGGCAACGCGCGCGATCTAGTGTTGGGGTTGGAAGTGGTCACGCCGACCGGTGACATCTGGCACGGCCTGTCGGGATTGCGTAAAGACAATACCGGGTACGATTTGCGCCATCTGTTGATCGGTGCGGAAGGCACACTCGGCGTAATCACCGCGGCAACGCTGAAACTTTTCCCGTTGCCAAAGGCGCGCGTGGTGGCTTTGGCGGCAGTGGGTTCGCCGCAGATGGCCGTGGAGCTGCTCAATCGAATCAAACAGTCCTTTGCCGATCGGCTGGTTGGATTTGAATTGATGTCGGGTCAATGTATGGACCTGGTGCTGCGTCATATTCCCAATACGCGTGAACCATTCAGTCAACGGTTTGCGTGGCAGGTGCTGATTGAATTAAACGATTCACGGCCGGATGCGCCCATTCGCGAATGGTTGGAAAATAAATTATCAGAGGCTATGGAGCAGGGGGAAGTTTTTGACGCGGTGATCGCCGGTTCGGAAACACAAATCGCCGAACTTTGGCGGCTACGCGAGGAAATTTCCGAGGCGCAAAGGATGGCGGGCAAAAATATTAAACACGACATTTCTGTGCCGATTTCAAAAATTCCTGCGTTCATCCGAAAATGTGATGCGGCACTCTTGCAACGCTTTCCGGATATTTCCCTGGTGTGTTTTGGCCACTTGGGTGACGGCAATTTGCATTACAACTGTGGCATTGCCAATCAAGGATTGGCGCATGTGGAGGTCATCAACAAGATTGTTTATGATCATGTTGATGAATTTGGCGGGTCAATTTCCGCCGAACATGGCGTCGGACAATTAAAGCGTGCTGAAATCACAATCCATAAATCTGCAGTGGCGCTTAACATGATGCGGCAGGTGAAGCGTGCACTGGATCCGGACAACATCATGAACCCCGGCAAGATTTTGTAACTGCCGGTGATGAAGTGGTTTTGATGATTGCAGTTGACTGGCCGTTTCCGGCTAATATTCCCCCGCATTATTCTGAATAGCCAACCGGCATTGGTTCAATTTTGTTGTTGTCGTTAGAATCGTCGCTCACTCTTTTAGGGATGACATCATGGCAGACCGTCAGTTTGGCTTCGAAACACTTGCACTACACGCCGGACAAATTCCCGATGCGGCAACCGGTTCGCGTGCGCTGCCGCTTTATCAGACAACCTCTTTTGTATTCGACAGCGCCGATCACGCCGCGTCGCTGTTTAATTTGCAGACCTTCGGCAATGTTTACACGCGCTTGTCGAATCCCACCACGGCGGCATTTGAGGAACGCTGTGCGGCGCTTGAAGGCGGCCGCGCCGCGCTGGCAACCGCAAGTGGACAGGCTGCAGAGATGGTGGCGCTGCTCAATATTTTGGAAGCAGGCGACCATCTCGTCTCGTCGTCAAAGCTCTATGGCGGCACCCACACTATGTTTACCGTCAATTTTAAAAAGCTGGGTATCGATGCCACCTTGGTCGACCCGGATGACCCGGAAAATTTTCGGCGGGCAATGCGGCCAAACACCAAGGTGCTTTTTTCCGAGACACTTGGCAATCCGGCAATCAATATGATTGACCTCGA
>JAYTBF010000073.1:0-12560 GCA_043737175.1 Burkholderiales bacterium | reverse complement strand
TTTTTTCGGATCACCCGCCGGATGATGAATAATCGTCACGTTGGTCAATCCATTAATCGTGCGCGAATCCCAGCCGGAAAAAAAGGCGGTGGGTGGCGGGGTACTTTTCAGGCGCAACAACAATACATCGGTATTGTTATTGGCAAACAACAAGTCGGCACCACCAACAACCACATTGGCTTGGTTGCGTGAAATATCGACGCTTTGGCTGCAAACGGGATTGTCAAAATTCCAATAGGTTGCCAGGCTGTTGGCCTGCGTTTGCGTACTCATGCAATGCGCGGCACTGTAAAAATATGGCACCTGGGTGGCGGTATCGGTGTCGTTGAGCAACGTGCCGGTACAGATACACGTTGCCAATGCCCCGCCGCTACCGCAAGCGGCCTGAAACTGCATATGCGCAACCGCGTTTTTGGCATTCACATATCCGGTTGTTTGCGTCGGGCAAATCGCATCAATATTGCAAGAACCCGAATTGCCTTTGAGCTGGGTGGCGGCTTTAAAGCCGTCGGTGGGCGACGCAAATATATGGGAGATCGCATCCACAGTGAATGAAATGGCCATCGTCGACTGGCCGCCTGGAACAAAGACATCAATGATTTGGGTATCACCATCGGTAGGCGGGGTCCAGTAGCGTTTTTCGTCGTCCAGCAGCATGCTCACGTCGTTGGTGTTGGCGCGATGTGCAACCTGGGTTGGCGCGTCGGATCCGGAAAAACGCATTTCTGCAGTGGCGGGCAGATTGATGGCACGAATCGCCACGCGGGTAGATATTGCACCGGGTGAGCGAACTTTAATTTGCGCTGCGCGACCAATGACAACACTGCCAGATCGCACGTCCAGCCAAGACAGGGCAGGGGTGACATCGCTAAATGCCTCGTCCTGAATACGCTGGGTAATGCCAATCTGGATGGCTTTGCGAAACGACGATACATTTGCTGCCTTGGCCTGTTCAATCCGGGCGGGATCGACCGCAAAAAAAACAACCGTCGGTGCCGCCGGGTCCAGATCGGCTCGGAATGACACGTCCAACTGGGTTTTTTGAGCAAGACTGACTGATTTGAACGGCTCCCCTGCAACCCGTGAGGCTGCAGCGGCAGCGGTACTTGAAATTGCCACCACGGCCGCCAACAAAATAGCTGCAAGGGTCGACGTCGATCTGGCATGGTTGTCTTCGGCCAAGCCGCCTAGTTTGCTGAGTTGGTGAGGGCGATTAAAAAACGACCAATCTAAAAATCTTGGGAAACCCATCATTATTTTCTCCATAACACGGCGTGATCTCGACATAGCCCGGCAAGCATTCCTGGGCAAACAATTCTACTTTGGTTGGAAATTGTAATGCGTTTAGGTATCTTAACGACCAATCGCGTTAATTTGCTGACCGGAACTTTGTAAGCAGATGCAAATTCACTTTTGATTAGGTGTCTTCGAAAAACCCCTGTAAAATCATGCATTAGAGGTAATTGTCACGCCCTTGTCACCACCGCTGTCTCATCATTGCGTTGCCATCTGGCGACATAATCGTGATCAAGTGCATACATTGATTCCGGCAAATAATTCCGCCACCTGTTTTAGATCATCCATTCCTATGAAGACCTTGCAAGCCGTACGTGGCATGAATGACCTGCTGCCCGCGGATTCGCCACTTTGGCAATTTTTTGAAGACACCGTGCGCGAGGTATTCGAGCAGTACGGTTATCGACTGATGCGTTCCCCCATCGTCGAGCCGACTGCACTTTTTGTGCGCTCGCTGGGTGAAGTGACGGACGTGGTTGAAAAAGAAATGTACTCCTTTGAAGACAGCTTGAATGGTGAAAAGCTGTCATTGCGCCCGGAGGCCACCGCGGGCTTGGTGCGTGCCGCAATTGAGCACAATATTTTGTATGAAGGGCCGAAGCGAGTCTGGACCTGGGGGCCGATGTTCCGCCACGAGCGCCCGCAAAAGGGTCGTATGCGGCAGTTTCATCAGTTTGATGTCGAAGCTTTGGGATTTGCCGGGCCGGACGTTGATGCCGAGCAAATTATTTTGCTAAAACGGCTCTGGCAGCGGCTCGGATTCAAGGATGTTCGGCTGCATATCAATTCGATTGGCGACGCACCGGCGCGCGCCGCCCATCGAGACGCGCTGGTTGCTTATTTCGAGAAAAATATTGACGCGCTCGACGCAGACGCAAAACGCCGCCTGCATACTAATCCGTTGCGCACGCTCGACAGCAAAAATCCGGCCATGCAGGATTTGGTGAATGCCGCACCAAAATTGGCGGATTTTCTGGGCGATGCAGAGCGGGCGCACTTTGCGGGATTAACGGTGTTGCTGGACGCCGCCGGGGTCGATTATGTGGTCGACCCAAGACTGGTGCGGGGTTTTGATTATTACAACCGCACCGTGTTTGAGTGGATTGCCAAAGGCTCGGATTGGGAGCTGACCATAGCCGGAGGTGGGCGATATGACGGATTGATCGCCGCTTTGGGCGGGAAGGCCGCACCGTCCTGTGGTTTTGGGCTTGGCGTGGAGCGGGTACTCATGTTGCTCGCGGAAAATCCGCCGGTGCTGCCGGATCTACTCGATATATATGTTGTGTATGGCGCCAATGAAGTCGGCCACGCCTGGCAAACCGCCGAACTATTGCGTGATCGCGGTCTGGCCGTTGCGGTACATGGTGCGGGTGAGCAAGTCGTGGCAAGTTTTAAATCACAAATGAAGAAGGCCGATGCGAGTGGCGCGCGCTTTGCTATCATCTTGGGTTCGGACGAGGTGGCGCAGCAAAAAGTGGCGCTCAAGGATCTGCGATCCGGAGAGCAGAGTGTTTTGTCACTTGATGAGGCTGTTTCGTTGGTTTGGAACGCACAAACCGCTTTAAATTAACTGCAGTTCCGGCCTAACAGCCAACGAATCAATTTTGACCAATTTTATTTAGAAGGGTGTCATTCAATGTCAGCTTACGATTTAGAAGAGCAGGAGCGTATTGCCGCCCTCAAAGATTGGTGGGACAAATGGGGCTCGTGGATTTATGCGGCGCTGATTGCTTTTTTCCTTGGGGTGGCCGGCACACAGGGTTGGAAATATTACCAGGCAAAACAATCTGCCGAGGCAGAGGCACTTTTTGTGAGTGTGCAAAAGGTCGCGCAAGAAATAACCGTGAATAAAGAGTGGAAAAAACTTTCGGACGCAGCCGTGGCGTTGGCCGAAAAATATCCACGGACGTTTTACGCGACGGACGTTCAATTGATGGCTGCCAAGGCGGCATTTGACGGTGGTGATCTGGCGCAGTCAAAAAAGCATCTGCAATGGGTGGTTGAAAACGGCCGCGAATCACATCGGAGCATTGCAAAAATCCGCCTCGCTGCGGTAATGGTTGACGAAAAAAAATATGACGACGCCTTAAAGGCGCTTGCGGCTATCAACGATGTCGGATTTGAGTCCATGGTTGCCGACCTGAAGGGTGACATTTACGCGGTGCAGGGTCGGCGCGACGAAGCCCGGGCTGCTTATGAAGTGGCGGTCAATAAAGCGGAGCAACGCAGCCCACTCAAGTCAATTTCTCAAGCGAAGTTGGATGCGTTTGGTGGCGCAACTGAAAAACCAGTAGACAAAAATGCGGACAAAAATACGGACAAAAAAGCCGCTGACAAAGGCGCTGCGGGGGCAAAACCGTGAGCGTATTAATGGTAATGACAAAGAATAGTGATTCATTGAGTCGTATGACCAGATTTGCATTGGTGACATTGATGCTGGCTGGTGTCAGCGGTTGTGGTCTTTTTGGCAGTAGTAAAAAACTCGTTCCGTTGGCGGAAATTCGTGATTCGGCGATCTCTATGCAGTGGTCGGCGAGTGTCGGCAGCGCAAAGGGATATTTATTCGCGCCGTCGTTGGGCGACAAAATCATTTATGCGGCGGCCAACGATGGTTCAATCAGCGCCCTTGCTGATCAGGGTGGTGGTGTTGTTTCGCGCATTGACGCGAAATCAAAGTTATCAGCCGGTGCCGGTTTTGGTGAGGAAACCGTGGTTGTGGCCAACACGCAAGGCGAGGTGCTGGCGTTTGATGGTTCTGGCCGGTCGCTCTGGAAAACCGCGCTGGGTGGCGAAATTTTGGCACCACCCGTGGTCGCGCAAGGCAACGTCGTCGTCCGCACCGCTGATGGCCGAATGTTTGCATTAAATCGGGCAGACGGCAAACGTAAATGGGTATTTACCCGGGCAACACCAGCATTAACATTACGAACCAATGCGAGTGTGACCTTGGCGCGCAACGTGATTTATGCCGGATTCCCGGGTGGCAAGGTCATTGCTGTTGAATTGGAAACCGGCCGGCCGGTGTGGGAGGCCACCATCTCATTGCCACGTGGCACCACCGAGCTTGAACGTATTGCCGATGTGGCGGGATTGCCGGTCATTGACGAATCACGTATATGTGCGGCGGTTTATCAGGGCCGAACCGGTTGTATGGAGACTTTGAGCGGCAATGTATTGTGGACGCGAGACATTGCCAGTGCCGATGGTGTGGCTGTGGATGCCAAGAATATTTATGTGGCTGATACCGATGGCAATGTGGTGGCGCTGGATAAAACGTCGGGCGCCACGGTGTGGAAACAGGAAAAATTACAAAATCGCGATGTCGGCACACCTGTTGTTGTGCAGGGGCGTATTGTGCTTGGCGACCGCCTGGGCTTCATTCATTCGCTGGCCGCTGATTCGGGTGAATTGACGGGGCGCGTTGCCACTGACGGCAGCCGGGTGGTATCGCTGGTATTGGGTGGCGGCCGGGTCATTGCACAAACGGAAAAAGGCGGTGTCTTTTCGGTCTCCATCCGGTAGTTGACGGGCATCAGAACAGCAGTCGAGTAGTTAGCAGCCAAGCGGAAAAGTCAAAAACGTTGGTCGTTCAAATTTATTCCGGGCAGCACGCCCAGCGTCGCACCAACGATTTTTAAATATTATGAAACCAACCATTGTTATTGTCGGCCGGCCGAATGTCGGAAAGTCGATGTTGTTTAACCGCCTCACCAAATCGCGAGACGCCTTGGTGGCGGATCTGCCCGGGTTGACGCGTGATCGCCACTACGGCCATGGCAGGGGCGCGTCCAAGCCGTTCTTGGTGGTCGATACCGGTGGATTTGAACCCAAGGTCACCGACGGCATTTTGCACGAGATGGCCAAACAAACGTTGCAGGCGGTCGCGGAAGCCGACGCCATTTTGTTCGTGGTTGACGGTCGTCAGGGCTTAACCTCGCAGGACAAAATTATTGCTGAACGATTGCGCCAGACCATTCACCGTGACGGTGATGGCCGGCAAGTTCCTTTGCTGGTTGCCGTCAACAAGGCGGAGGGCATGGACGAAAATATCGTCACCGCTGAATTCCACGAACTTGGCCTCGGCGCGCCGGTGGCGATTTCGGCAGCCCATGGTGAGGGCGTGCGACAGCTCATTGAAGATATGCTGGAAAACTTCCCGGAATCGGTGGAAGAGGAAGAACCGAAGCACCCTAAAATCGCGATTATTGGCCGACCCAACGTTGGCAAGTCCACACTGGTCAACAAACTTCTTGGTGAGGAGCGGGTCATTGCTTTTGACGAGCCGGGCACCACGCGCGATTCAATTTTTATTCCACTCAACCGTAATGGCAAGGATTACACGCTGATCGACACCGCGGGCATTCGGCGGCGTGGAAAAGTCTTTGAGGCGGTTGAAAAGTTCTCTGTAATCAAGACTTTACAAGCAATTGCCGACTGTCATGTGGTTATTTTAGTGTTGGACGCCAGGCAGGAAGTCTCCGAACAAGATGCGCATATCGCCGGCTTTATTGTTGAATCGGGCCGCGCGCTGGTGGTGGCGATTAACAAGTGGGATAATCTGGATGATTACACCAGAGAGCGTACCAAGGCGGACTTTGATCGCAAACTGCATTTTCTAAGCTTTGCCCATATGCATACCATCTCAGCAAAAGATGGCATGGGTCTGAATCCGCTTTTCGTCTCGGTCGACAATGCTTTTGATGCGGCCATGGCCAAGCTGTCCACACCCAAGCTGACGCGCGCCTTGATGGCGGCTACGGCCGCACACCAGCCACCGCTGAACGGTTTGCATCGTCCAAAAATGCGTTACGCTCACCAGGGCGGACATAATCCGCCGCTGGTCATTGTGCATGGCTCTGGGTTGGACGGTGTGCATGAAAGTTACATTCGATACCTTGAAGGTCGTTTTATGGAGACCTTCAAGCTACGCGGCACACCATTACGCGTTGAACTAAAGCAGGGGTCAAATCCGTTTCGTGGTCGCAAGCCGGCGGCGCTGACCAAGGGGCAGGAAGACAAACGGCGTCGTGGTCGGATCAGAATGAAGCGCAAATACGGCTGATTCTTGGAAAACAAAGGCGCATGCTCGGCACATTTTGCGCTGATTGTGTGTTCTGATTCTACGATTCAGGGGATGCATCGCGAGCGGGCGCGAATTGCTACTGGCAATTTGACCAAGTCACACCATTTTTGATATTGTGTGGTGGTCATTTGGTTGATATTGACAGCCGAATATGGCTTTTCCCACTGATCCCTTGATTCAGTGGAACAATTGTCTCAATACCGTGTCTGAGCATCACCTGCCGCAGTGCAGCAAATTTGAAATAAGGTCATAATGACCTTGCAATCCTCATTTAACCTGCCATTGTTTGGTGGGGTGAGTCGAATACAACCAGGCTGGAGAATAATAATATGAGTACAAAAGGGCAACTTCTACAAGACCCGTTCCTGAACATTTTGCGTAAGGAACATGTCCCCGTTTCAATTTATCTGGTGAATGGCATCAAATTACAGGGGCAGATTGAGTCGTTTGACCAGTACGTTGTGCTGCTCAAAAACACCGTCACGCAAATGGTCTACAAACACGCAATCTCCACCGTCGTACCGGCGCGTGCAGTAACGGTACCATTTGACGCCCCTGCTGAAAATTGATTTGTTCGCGCCTGCACGGCGCAAATCTTGGCCACATCGGGTATCCCATGGGATGCGGCTGAATCCGGCGATGGCTGTGAGCATCACCGCCAACCTGCGGCTGCATTGACCGTTCATTGGCGTTTGCCGGTGCCGTTTGGGGATCACAGTCGTATGCCATCGCGTTCGCGGCATGCCGACGGCGGTGCCGGTTTGCGCTTGGAATCGTGTTGAATGCCCCCATATTTGGAGATAGTGATGCCGCGCCCGGTCGACTTTGTCTGCTTGCCGGAGGGGGTGCCACGCCTCACAACGTCCGCCAATTTATTTAAAGTGAACATTTGAAGCCACCTTTTCCCTCCACCACTGCCAGTCGCGTGAATGCGGTGTTGCTCGTGCTTGATTTTGGCGACGGAGAAGTCGAGGGGCGTATTGCCGAAGCACGTGAACTCATTACCACCGCTGGTGCAACCGTTGTGGCAAGCATCACCGGCAAACGGCAAAAGCCTGACGCGGCGACTTTCGCCGGCAGCGGCAAGGTGGACGAGCTCAAAGTGTTGGTTGACCAATTCGAATCGACCCTTGTGGTGGTAGATCACCAGCTATCACCGATCCAAATTCGCAACATAGAGAGAATTCTTGGCGCAGACAAGGTGCGGGTGATGGATCGCACCGACCTGATTCTCGAAATATTTGGCCAGCGCGCCCGTTCGGCTGAGGGCAAGTTACAAGTCGAATTGGCCCAAATGCAGCACCTGTTGACCCGTCTGGTCAAGGGTTGGACGCACCTTGAACGCCAGCGAGGTGGAATTGGCGTACGCGGGGGGCCGGGTGAAACACAGTTGGAAATTGACCGGCGCCTGGTTGGTGAGCGCATTAAACGGCTGAAGAAACGTCTCGCCAAGCTTGAGCGCCAACGATCCACCCAGCGTTCTGACCGCAGCCGTACCGGTGCATTTACGGTGTCCATCATTGGTTACACCAACGCCGGCAAATCGACCTTGTTTAATTGTCTGACCCGGGCGGATACCTACGTGGCGGATCAGTTGTTTGCGACATTGGATACCACCACCCGCAAGGTATTTTTATCGCCGTCGTGTAATACAACAATTTCTGACACGGTCGGATTTATTCGGGAATTGCCGCATGGATTGGTCGCATCTTTTCATGCAACCTTGACCGAGGCGCTGGAGGCAGACGTCCTGTTGCATGTTATTGACGCCTCCAATCCAGCGCGGGAGCAACAAATTGATGACGTCGAAAAAGTCCTTGCTGAAATTGGCGCCGATCATATTCCGCAAATACGGGTTTTGAACAAAATAGATCGGCTGGAGGGGAATTCACTCGCGTCGATATTCAGAGATGAGAGTGGTAAAATTTCAGAAGTTCGATTAAGCGCCATAACCGGGGCTGGAGTTGAGCAACTGCGCAATGCGCTTTTGGAATACGCAACACTGACTACCGGAACACCATTGTTTTCCGACGATGCGATGTTGCAATCGGAACCAATCACAATTTGCAGCACCCAATCTTCACCCATCGTTGACCAGGATTTACCAGAATCTTATCGGCCAACATTTCATTGATTTATTGTTTCGGAGTTGTGCTATGCGGTCGATCTCACGATCGTTTTTGATCAAAGTTGTTTCAGTTGGTCTCGCCTTAATGGTGTATCCCTTGGTGCGCCTGCGCCATTTATTTTTGACGCTCAATGCGCGTCGATTCACCAAACGCCAGCCGGCCGGCGATGGTCTGTCGGAAATGTCGCTGAATGACCCGCAGTGGGGTAAACGCAGTGGCGGGGGTGGCGGCGGCGGTAACAACGACGGTCCACCCGACCTCGATCAAATTATTAAAAAGTTCACGCAAAAAATCGCCGGCATTTTTGGACAAAAACCTGGAAATGGCGGAAACAATCGCGGTGATGGTGGTTTTGAACCGCCTTCCGGCGCGGCGATGAGCGGTGGCTTTGCACTTGCCGCCAGTTTGGCTTTGGCAGTATGGTTGGCAACCGGCTTTTACATTGTTGAGGAGGGCAGCCGCGGTGTCGAGTTGCGTTTGGGTAAATATTCCCAAACAACGGGTCCTGGCCCGCGCTGGCGTTGGCCGTATCCGTTTGAAACCGTGGAAGTGGTCAACATTCAAAATTTGCGCGCGATTGAAGTGGGTCATCGAAACAATCAGAAGACCAAGATGAAAGAAGAGGCGCTGATGCTGACCGAGGATCAGAACATCGTTGATTTGCAATTTGCCGTGCAGTACTTGTTGAAGAGCCCGGAAGAATACTTGTTCAACAACCGCAGCCCGGATGAAGCGGTGCGTCAGGTGGCAGAGACGGCAATGCGCGAAGTCGTAGGAGGAAGCAAGATGGATTACGTCTTGTATGAAGGCCGTGGCGACATTGCGGCAAGGGTTAAGGTGCTGATGCAAAAAATTCTGGATGACTACAAAACCGGCATTTCGATTTCAAATGTAAATTTGCAAAACGCCCAGCCACCCGAGCAGGTGCAGGCAAGTTTTGACGACGCGGTGCGTGCCAAGCAGGATAAAGAGCGGCTGAAGAATGAGGGCGAAGCGTACGCAAACGACATCATCCCCAAGGCGCGCGGACTGGCAGCGCGCCTGATTGAAGAGGCGAGTGGACACAAGCAACGGGTGGTGGCAAACGCGCAAGGTGATGCCTCACGATTTACCGCAGTTGTTTCGGAATATGAAAAGGCGCCGCAGGTAACCCGGGAACGTATGTATTTGGATACCATTCAGCAGGTGATGCAAAACACCAGCAAGGTCGTGATCGACCAGAAGGGTGGCCAAAACTTGTTGTATCTGCCATTGGATAAATTAATGCAAATGACCAACTCCGGTACATCACAGGGGCAGGACCCGGTTGCGAAATCGGTAACGTTGAGTGACCCTCCAGCAACAGCTGCACCGGACCCTGTCGCGGCGCGCCGCGATTTGCGTTCGCGTGACGGTCGATAATCGGGAGAATAAAATGAAAAAAAATATCCCACTCATCATTGTAATTGTCATCGGCGTGCTGATTACGCTGGTCATGACCGCCTTTACGGTGGATCAGCGGCAAAATGCGATTCGTTTTCGTCTCGGTGAAGTCGTGGCCATCCATACCGAGCCCGGTCTGTATTTCAAAGTGCCGTTGATCGAAAATATCCGCATGTATGACACGCGGATTCAGACGCTTGATACCAAGGATGCCGAACGGATTCAAACCAGTGAGAAAAACAACGTATTGGTTGATTCGTACATGAAATATCGCATCATTGATGTCAAACAGTTCTTTGTGTCGACGCGCGGTGATATTGGCGCGGCCGAAATCAGGCTGGCGCAATCACTCAATAACGACTTGCGTGATGAATTCAGCAAACGCACCTTGGCGGAAGTTATTTCGGGAAAACGTGAAGTCATCATGGCGAATCTGCGCATCAAGGCGGATACCGATGCACGCGCGATCGGAATTTCAGTGGTTGACGTGCGCTTAAAGCGGGTCGATCTGGTGCCGGAAATTTCAGCCGACGTTTATCGACGGATGGATTCGGAACGCAAGCGGGTGGCGAATGAATTGCGTGCAACCGGTGCGGGTGATGCCGACAAGATCAAGGCGGACGCGGAGCGGCAACGTACTGTGATTCTGGCCGAGGCTTACCGGGATGCACAAAAAACCAAGGGTGAGGGTGACGCACAAGCCACACGCATTTATGCGCAAGCCTACGGAAAAAATGCCGAATTTTATTCCTTCTATCGCAGTATGGAAGCGTATAAGGAGAGTTTCAGGAATAAGTCTGATGTGATGGTGCTCGAACCCAGCTCTGATTTTTTCAAGTATTTGCGGAACCCTGGACGCGGCAAATAACCGGCGAAACGAAGCTGCGCGGATTGCACGGTCGAACTTTCAGCGCGGTGCACACCGTCGAAAGTGCGTATAATTCGCCAACGGCGCGTTCTGAAAAGAGCGCGCCGTTTTTGTTGCCCGTTTTTATTGTTTTATTTTGAAGGCAAATCGACCAATGAGCTTTTGGGATGTATTGCTGGCGGGTGGGGCGCTCATGCTGATCTTTGAGGGCATCATGCCATTTATCGCACCCGCAAGGTGGCGCGAAACCATGCTGCAGGCAATGAAATTGTCTGACGGCCAATTGCGTTTTATGGGGTTTGCCGCAATGATGATTGGATTGGTGTTGCTGATGTGGTTGTATTGATTGATTGCCAGGGGAAGTGAAATGACCGCTTGGGCGTTGCCGGAAAATATTGAAGATCTGTTGCCTGCTGATGCAAGCAAGCTCGAGAGCATGCGCCGGTTAACCCTCGATATCTTTGCGTCGCACGGCTATGAGTTGGTGATGCCGCCCATGCTTGAATACGTCGAGTCGTTGTTATCCGGCGTGGGTCGCGACATGGATTTGGCGACCTTTAAACTGGTTGACCAGTTGTCCGGCCGCATGATGGGACTGCGTGCAGACACCACGCCACAGGTGGCCAGAATTGACGCACATGTGCTCAATCGTGGCGGTGTCACCAGACTTTGTTATGCGGGAAGCGTATTACATACGCGGCCTTCCGGCCTCGGAAAATCGCGCCAGCCCTTCCAAGTCGGCGCCGAATTGTACGGGCATGCCGGTTTAGACGCGGATATTGAGGTTCAGCAACTCATGCTGGAGACCCTTTCTGCGCTGGGGATAAAGACGGCAAAAATTGATATCGGCCATTCGGAAATATTTCGGGCATTGGTGGATGACGCCGGTGTATCCAGTAGCGAACGTGAAATATTGTTTGCGGCAGTCACGGCAAAGGACATCCCGGCATTAATCGATTTTTCGACACGTAACGGCCAGCGCACATCAAGTTTGACTGCCCTACCTGGTTTGTATGGGCACGGCGCTGACAGTGTGGCCATCATTCAACGGGCCAGACGGGAGTTGCCAAACAGTGACCGGGTCAAACATGCCTTGGATGAACTTGAGCAAGTTGTCGCCTATTTTTCCTCCCGCAACATTGGTGTTTCAATCGATTTAAGTGAACTGGGTGGATTTAATTACGAAAGTGGCCTTGCCTTTGCTGTGTATGTGGATGGTGCCAGCGATGCGATTGGACGGGGCGGACGATACGATGATATTGGCCGCGTTTTTGGCCGTGCCCGTCCAGCAACCGGCTTTTCGATGGATTTAAAGGCGTTGCTGCCGTTGGTGCCGGACAAAATTTCGAAGGGGTCGCCAATTTTGGCACCCAAAAATCCCGACGAGTCGGCTGCAGCGGCAATGACATTGCTTCGGTGCGAAGGTGAAGTGGTCATCAAACGGTTAGAAAATTCAGCCATAGAGTGTGATCGAGAATTGAAATCACTCAATGGGCAGTGGCAGGTGGTACCAATCAAGGATAAGGTATGAAAAAAAACGTAGTGGTAATCGGCACGCAATGGGGTGACGAGGGCAAGGGAAAAATTGTCGACTGGCTGACCGAAAAAGTGGTTGGCGTGGTGCGTTTTCAAGGTGGACACAACGCCGGGCATACCTTGGTTGTGAATGGCGTGAAAACCATTTTGCGGCTCATTCCGTCAGGTATCTTGCATCGCCACGTCACTTGTTACATCGGCAATGGTGTGGTGTTGTCCACGTCGC
>JAYTBF010000072.1:0-5437 GCA_043737175.1 Burkholderiales bacterium | reverse complement strand
GAGAAGGGGTGGCCCTGTCGCGTGCCTTGCAATCACAACAAACCAAACCCGCATTATTTCCACCGGTGATGTTGCATCTGATCGCCTCCGGTGAGGCCAGTGGACGATTACCGGAAACACTCGCCAGCGCCGCCCGTCAACAACAGCGCGAGCTCGAAACCCGCACCGCCCGCTTGGCGGCGATGATTGAACCGGCGATGATTGTGATCATGGGCGTGATCGTGCTGTGTATTGTGTTGGCGGTATTGCTGCCAATATTTGAACTTAACCAACTTGTTGCCCGCTAACCCATGCGCCACTCTCCAAACCTATCTTCCGAGCCAACAATGTTCAAAACCAAACCGCGTCGTCTCACCGGTTTCACCCTGATTGAAGTCATGATTGTGGTGGTGATTCTCGGTATTCTGGCCGCCATCGTCGTGCCGAAAATTCTCGACCGCCCCGACCAGGCCAAGGTCACGGCCGCCAAGGCCGATATTGCCATTTTGATGCAGGCACTCAAATTGTATCGACTCGACAATGGTTTTTATCCGGCCACCGATCAGGGCTTGTCGGCATTGGTGAAATTACCCACGTCCACCCCACAACCCGCCAATTGGAAACAAGGCGGATATGTGGAACGGCTGCCGCTCGATCCTTGGAAGACACCGTACCAATACCTAAACCCCGGCATCAAAGGTGAAATAGATGTATTCAGCTTTGGTGCCGACAAACAGGCCGGTGGCGAAGGCAGCAGCGCCGACGTGGGTTCGTGGGATCTGTAACCGGTCACGCAAACATGCTTAATTGGCGCGCCCCTTCCGGCAAAACTGCGCACAAGCGCGCCTCCGCGTTCACACTGGTCGAAGTGCTGGTAGTGGTGGTGGTCATTGGCATTGGCCTGGCCATCACTGTGCCCAATTTATTTATCAGCGACGAGGAACGCGTCCGCCAAGAAGCGGAACGACTCATGGCCATTATTGAAAAAACCCGTGACCAAGCCGCGTTTTCCGGTTATGCTATTGCCATGCGCCTGGGCGAACATGGCATCGAGTTTCTTGAACGCGACCCGAATAGTATTGAACCCAAATGGCTCGAAGCCACCAACACCAGCTTAAAACCACGGCTTTGGCGGGACGGGGTGAGTGCATCCCTTGCTCTATCCACCATGTCCGCCTTTTCAACCATGTCCACCAATGACACCAGCGGCCGCCGGGCGGATGTTCCACAGGTGGTGACCTTTCTACCGGCCGGAATCGGTGTACCGTTTACCGTGCGGGTCGCCTCCAAAGATCATACACGTGTCATTGTTGGTGACGCACTCGGCAATGTGTCGTTTGCCGCACCGTTGTCCGCCAAATGAAATTTGCTCACAACCGTTTGATGGGCTTTACCCTCGTCGAGGTGTTGATTGCGCTGGCCATTTTGTCGATTGCCCTGGCCGCGACCATGCGTGCCACGGCCATGGCGACCACCACTGCGGATGACATTAAAATTCGAACCTATGCAACCTGGGTGGCGCAAAACCAGATTGCCGAATTGACGGCGCGCAAAATCTTTCCGGCGACCGGTGAAACCAGCGGCTTGGCGGTCATGGCGGGTGTCAATTTTAAATGGCGGCAAACCAGCAATGACACACCGAATAAAGATTTTCGCAAAGTTGAAATTGCCGTGTCATTGGCGGGGGGGGAGCACAAACACGCCACCTTGGTTGCCTACTTGACACGAAGCGGATCATGAACGTGTCCGCCACCATGCAAAAAATACGGCCTTCCAAGTCAGCGCGTGGTTTCACACTCATTGAAGTGTTGGTGGCACTGGCCATTTTTGCGGTGATTGCGGTGCTGTCCTACCGCACCTTGGCGAGTATTTTTGAAACCCGCGAAAGGTTGCAACAACAATCATCCACATTGCGCGATCAGGCACTTTTTTTTGCGCGTCTGGAGAATGATCTCAACGCCTTATTGCCGCGCGCAATCACCAACAGCGTGAATCAAACCGAACCGGCACTCAGAGTATTGGCGGCCACCCTCAGTGCCGAAGATCCGGTGATCACTTTCACCCGCACCGGTTTTGCCGCCGCCTCGGGTGCCGGCGCCGCACCACAGCGTGTTGGCTACCGACTCAAGGACAACACCATTGAGCTCTTGATCTGGCCGGGTCTGGATCAAGCACCGCGCGCCGAACCCGCCAGTTATCCCGCCCTCAAAAACATTCGTGATTTTCGCTGGCGGGTTTTGCCACCAGCTGTCACCGGTCTGGAAGCAAATTGGCGGCAGGACTGGCATGCCAATCCGGGCAGTAGTGCAACCTCCTTGCCGAGTGCCTTGGAACTGACCCTCACCCCGGTCAGCGGGTCGCCGATTGTGCGGGTATTTTCATTGCAAAATTATGCGGGTTAATTCCATGCGACCTCATCTCGCCAGCGGCGATTTGCCCAACCAACAGTATGGGGCCGCCATTGTCACCGCGTTGTTGGTGGTCATGCTGGCCGCAACGGTGGCGGCAATTGTGATTGCACAGCAGTCCGAGGCACTCACGCGGGTGGCGCGCGCCACCGAACGCACGCAGCTCAATTTGTTCGCCAACACCACCCTCGAATGGGCGCGCAACGCACTTTTGGTGCAACAAAAAAACAACACCTATATTTCGCTGAATCAACCCTGGGCGCAGGGATTGGTGGCACGGCCCATTGAGACGGCGACTGCATCCGGCGTGATGCGCGATACCCATGCAAAATTTAATGTCAATAATTTAGTCGGTAGCAGCGGAAAACGCATAAGCGAAGACGTTGCCGTTTTTGAGCGCTTACTACGAATACTCAAACTCAATCCCGATATCGCCAACGCGGTGACGGATTGGCTCGATAGCGATGATGAGATTTCATCACCGGGCGGCGCAGAAAACAACTACTACTGGAGCCTGCAGCCTCCATATCGTGCAGCAAATCTGCCGATTAAAACCATCGATGAATTGCGCCGCGTAAAGAATATGGATGACGCAAGCTTTCACACTCTGTCGCAACATATCACCGCCTTGCCGTTGACCAATCCATCTGCCAGTGGCAATGAACGCAGCAAAATCAATATCAACACTGCGGCAGCGGAAGTGCTGCAGGCGCTGTTTATTGACGTAAGCCGCGAGGAAATTGCCGAGATTATTCGCTTGCGCGAATTGCCATTTAAGGACGTCGCCGATATCAAGGAGCGCCGCAAATCCCTGCCGGTCGCGATTGTTGATGGGTTTCTGGACGTCAAGAGCAGTCACTTTGAAACATCACTGGCCATCACCGGTGAATCATCGCAAGTACGACAAACTGCATTGCTGCGACTGCAATCAACCGTTGCGGGTGCGGCGGCCAACACCCTGCCCGCTATAATTTGGGTCAAAGAACAATAACCCACACTCGGATTGCCCCTTTTGCCACGCACAATTTTTATTCCCGATCACGACACAATTGATGCCGATACCGAATGCCGGTACTTCGTCCGCGCACGCGGCCAGCCGGCGCAACATGGCATGGTGCCCTTGGTGTCACTGCCATTATCGGATGGCGAGCACACAACCGTGGTGATTCCTATTTCACGACTCGCGTTTATTGACGCACTGTTGCCACGGGTGTCGGCAGAAAAACGCGCGCAATTGGTCAATTTTGCGATTGAAGACAAACTCACCATCGATCCATCGACGGTGCATGCCATCATCATCGGCCCGTCCCTCACCGGCCCAAATCGATACATCATTGCCGCGGTCAGCCGCTTGTGGCTCATGGATATTCTGCAAAGCCTCGCGCAGCAGGGCATCGTGCCCACGCTGGTGGTGGCCGAATCGGCGATGTATCCCGTTGCGCGCGGTGAATGGCAGGTGGTGTTGGATGGCCATCGGGGCTTCGCCATTCGTGCCGATGGGCAAGCCTACACGCTCGATACGCCCGACCATTCCGAGCCGCCGTTTCAGTTGATGCTGGCGTTGAATGAGGCAGCGGGTGCCGAAAGTGGCAAAGCCATACCCACGACCATTCGCATTACCACCGCGCCAATCGACCAGCCAATTGATCTGGCGCGCTGGCAACAATTGATTGGTGATCATATTCAGTTGTTGATGGCGCCACCCATCACCCCTACCGGGATTCCGGAAAATTTTTCTGCCAATCACTTTAAAGCGGTGAATTTTTTGGTTGGCACACTACTGCCCGCCAGTCGTGCTTCTACAGCCATAAATGCTCTGAAACCAGCGTGGATATTAGCTTCTACTATTTTATTTTTGCATCTCATTTTGATCGGCGTCGATGCATGGCGTTTGGATCATTCCCGCCGCGCGATCGAGTCGTCGATGCGACAGATTTTTCAAGCCGGTTTTCCGGACGCGACCACTATTGTGGATCCAGCATTACAGATGTCACGCAATTTGAATCAGCTGAAAACAGAACGTGGCATAAACAGTGATGCCGCGCGCCAAGGCCTCGCCGTTGCCGCCGCGCTGACCAAAACTTTGCCCGCTGATTTGGCCGCCGCCATTACGGGGGTGTCGTCTGCCGCCGTTTCCGCAGCTGGTCCTGCCGGTGTTTCGATCACGTTTAAAAAACTGAACAACGAACAGCGCCAACAATTGCAGGCAATGGCGACGTCAACGCAGGTTAGTGGTGCGGGCAACGCCTTCAAACTCGTCTCATCCGCCGAGCATGATCAGCTGGTATTGAATCAGGGCGGTCAGCCATGAACATTCACGTGCCACCGGCTCTCAAACAGTTTGCCGAACCTTTAATGCAGCGGGGTTTAACCCGCTGGCGGTCATTGCCCCTGCAAGGCCAACGTGTTGTCTTGGTGGTGACCGCCATTGTGTTACTTGGTTTGGGTTGGGCGTTGGTTTATGCACCAATACAATCGAGCCGTGATCGCAACAAGCAACGTATCGCCACCCTGCAGGCGCAATATATGACCATGCAGGATCAAAGCGCCGAGCTTGCCAAACTGAGGCAGATTGCACCGGTCGCAGCCACCCGCAATCAAACACTGGCCGATCAAAATGGTCTGCAGGCCATTTTCGGCGCAGAGGCCAAGGTAGCCATGGCTGCCAGTGGTGAATTTCGAATCGTGATGCCGAATGTGTCGTATGTGGAATGGCTTGATCGGGTTGATCAAACCTTGGCACGGTTTCGTCTGCGTATTGTGCGGATGGATATCAAACGACAGGAAACTGCCGCCACGGCAAATTTGGGCGCTCAAAACATGGCTGGTACTCCTGTCTCGGCGGAAATTGTTTTTGTTGATGCGTCACGTGGAACAGGTAGCACCGGTGGCACCGCTGGCGGCGGCAGCGGAAAAATTGGTGCGGGCAATTGAAAATAAAACTGTTGATATTTGTTGGCCTGTTTTCGGCTCTGATCGCCGGCGTTGTTTTTATGCCGGCATCAACGCTCGAAGCCACCATCAACCAACGTATGGTGAGCGCTGGTGCC
>JAYTBF010000071.1:0-5463 GCA_043737175.1 Burkholderiales bacterium | reverse complement strand
CAAACGGCAGATTCCGAAATACGTTCGATGCGTGCCCCTTCAACCGTATCACCAACCGCATAACGACGGCTGTTGTAAACCAAATAACGCGTCCCATTAATCGTGACCAAATGTTGGACTTTGAACAGGTCCAAAGGATTGCGGTCACTTCTTACCGGTGCGGCGAACTCGATTGGAGGTTGGGTTGGATCCCGTGGCACGACCGATGACGGCAGGGTCGGTGCCGCATCAACACCAAACACTGCCAACAGCCCACAGACTAGCATCAAAATTTGGCGTGGAGTTTTCATGATTTTACCGGTGGCATCACGATGCGAATGGTCACCTGCGTGGGCGCAGGCTCGGCACGAATCCAAACGCCACCCCAGCGCGCGTGCGGCAAGGTCTTTTCCAGCGCAAAAAGGTATTCCACCAAATCCTGGTATTTGCCTGACAAGGTCACATCAATGCTACTGCGACGATTCGGGTCGGCATTTGCAGCTGCACCCGAATCCGTGATTGCCTGTGCCACACTCACCAATACGACTCGATCAGCGCGCTTGAGAATCCGCGTGAGCATGGTTGAAATTGCTGCTGCGTCGACCGGCACCACGGCCATGCTGGCAATCTCATTTTCAATCACATCGAGATCATCCTGTGCCTTCACCAATTCAACGGCTAAAAGTTTGGCCCGATCACGACCACGACGCAACATCTCCAAATTAGTCTCAGCCTGCCGCAAATCCATGTCGGACGTTTTTTTGTCGAGTTGGGCGACCAATAACTTTTGCTGCGTCATCAGCGGCGAGATAAACAATTGAAAGGTCAACAAGGCAAGCGCCGCCAGAATTCCGGTAAACACCATAAACCGTTCACGCAAGGAAAGTGCATTGATGCGTGCGGCCAGTTTTTGCCAATGTGCTTTCATGGCCGCCCTCCGTCTTCGGCAAAAGGTGACGCCAGAATCGCTGTCACAGCAAAGGTGTGCACCAATAATGCACCAGCCGATTTTGGCGCGTCCGCCCGTTCGAGGCGCACGGTAGGCAATGGTTTGGTGACGATAAAACCAGACGCCAATAATCGGTCGATCATCACGTTGACCGCCAGAGGGTCCATGGTTTTCCCCATCAACTCCATACGGTTGCCACTCACGCGTACTTCGGTTAACCAGACCTGCGGCGGCACACTATTGGCAAATAATTTTAACAACGCGCTGGGGCCACCGGTTACGCTGGATGCGCCGTGTTTTAAGGTGTCACGCACCGCGCGCCTCGTTTCCAGCATCACTTTTTTGTCGCGCAGATTGATCTCGAGTGCGGCAACCTGTTGCGCGGACGGCAAAACTTCCCCATCGGATGCCGGCAATAAAATTCGCGCCTTTTCCGCCGCCTGACGGCCGGCCTGGGTTGCAACCTCACGACGCAGTTTGCCCGTTTCAATCACCGCCCAGTAGCCGACTGCCGCCATCGCCAAGATCGCAATCACCACCCAAATCAAAATTAACCGGGCTGATATCAGTTCACGCGTGGGAAGCAACGCCGTGTTCAGCAAATTTATTTGGCGCAGGCCTAAGGTCACGGCAGTCGCTTTCATGACTTCACCTTGGGACGCAACAACGCACCCAGCAGCGGCAAATAGGCTGCATCTTTCCACGGCGGTGTCGCTTTGCCAATCGGCAATTTAAAAACCGGCGCCAAGTCGAACGGACGCGTATCGAGTCTGGTTTCGACTTTTAGCAAATCAATAATGGCCTCGGTTCTGCCGCCCGCGTCGACTCGCAACGAGAGTAAAGGCGTCTGCGGATAAAGGTCATCCCACAAGTCCAGACTACGATGCAACTGGGTGAGCGATCGCGCCAGGGCTTCGGCACCGGCATTGGTGCCGATCAAGGCCGATTGGACGTTATCCACGGCTGCGGCAAGAATATCTGAGTCAAATTCAAAGCGGCGAAAAAAACACAACTCACCGTTGACGGTCACGATCATCAATGCCCGCCCGGCATCGGCCACCAACGCGGCGGCAACATTTGGTGCGTCCGGCTCGGCCAATAATTGTGCGTGCAACAGATTTCGCTGCGCGGTCTCGGCAACATCAATCACCGACAGCGGATGTCCCAGCCCAATACAATCAACCATTCGTGCCCGGACAATGTCATTGTGCGCCACCACGGCGATGACGTTTTCGCTACGCCCCGCCTCAGCCGTCACGGCCATGACATCCAGCGTGTAATCGTTGGGGGATCCATCGACAAATTCCATCGCGCGCCAGCGCACAGCACGCACCATTTCTTCCGGCGGAACGTTCGGTGAATCGATTTGTAGGATTTGATACTCACGCGGAACCAACACGGCTATGGATCGCTCTGCTGCTGGCAACAACGACTTGACGCGTTTGGCAAAGGCATCGCGCGTTTGACTGCCACGAAGCTCGGTACCCCAGGCCACAAGCGTCGCACCCTGCGCGCTGGTATTGGATGCCAGCACATAACGCAGTGAATTGTCCTCCAACGTCAGCGCCAGGGTATTCCCCTTATCAAGCGCACGCCCTGACAATTTGGACAACAATGCCTTGATCAAGCGTCCACCCTATTGTTATTCAATGGATAAATTTTATCGCTCCCAAAATGCACTGCAAATTTAAGTGGTGATTGTACACGTTGGGAACGTATCCGCCATAGTTAACAATCAACCTCGTTGGGGCACCGTTCCGACCCATGGCGGGTAACATCACCTCAGGCATGGGCTGGTCAGCTTCATCGAATCTCCTCACGCCAAATTTGGTTGGCCGAATTGTTGAGCGTGCCGGATTTGAAGGCGTTGACCGTCACGGTGAACGGAATGTCCTCAAACAAGTCGTTGGCATCGGTCACCCGGATATTAAAAACACTGGCAGTCGCAGCGGCAGGCGTACTTGCGTAGGTTACGGTGAAGTCACCATCCAGAGTCTGCGGCAATCTGCCCGCCACATTGGGTGCGGTAAAGATGACCGGATTGACCCCAGCCGCGGTCCAGGTGTCGATAATGGTGCCCGCGCCAAGGTCAACAAGTGAATAGGGATCACCACCTGCGCCCCACCCTGCGGGAGCGGTGATGGCCACACTGTTGACCGCCGCGCAGCCATTATTGGTGACGTTGGTGGTGAGCACCACGTTGGTACTATCGGCATTGGTGATGGCCGGATTGATCGTCGCCAAAAAACCGCCGCGGGTGATAGGGGCGGAGGTGGTGAGCTGCGAGGTGTGCACAGGAAAGCCGGCGGTGTTGCCGGTACCGCTGGCCAAGCCGCTAAACGTAAAGGGATTGGTCGCGCCAACGGCATTGATCTGGTAAACCCAGGTGATGGCGGTGGTCGGGGGCGACGAGGGCACACTGGCGATGGGCACGGCCGGCGCCGGTCCCGACACAAACGTCACCGGCGCACCCGCCACCGGGGTGAGTGTGGGAGTGACGTTCAACAAATTGTACGGATAACCATTTGTTAATGTCATGGTGATGGTGATGTTCGAGCCGGGGTACTGGCAGGCCAGCGACGAGGTGATGGCCGCCGATAGCCTGCTGACTGCCAATGTGCTTGAGGTCGCCAATCTGGAGGTGACGGCGGCACCATTGCGGGCCGTAGCGGTGAAATAAATGGTGCCGCCATCGGTGATGGCCGTGCTGTAGGTAAAGGTAATGGTCCCTGTTGCCAAGGCTGCCAAATTCAGCGGACTGGGGCTGCTCACCGTGCCGGTCAGCACCTGCGTCACTGTGCCGGTTTCCACTGTGGTGGGCGGATTGGGGTTGGAGACGATATTGTTTTGGGTCACGTTGGAAACATTAACCACGGTCATCACCAGCCGAAAGCTTAGGCCGGCGGTGATGGCGGTAATCGCTGTGCCACCCAGGTCGGTGATCTGAAAGGAAGTGATGGCCAGCGACCTCACGGTCCAAGAGCCGGTCACCACGTTCGCGCCATTGGTGATGCCGGTTGTGCAGGTGGTGTTGGTATACGAAGGGCGAGAGTCCCGCAAGGTCTCAACACTGTCTGCCGCACCGGTGCGCATCACCAGCACCAACGTAAAATTCAGCGATGCGCCCAGCGGAATATAACTGGCGGCCGAACTGGCGGCAAAGGTCACACTGACGGTGGTGCCGGTGGTAATCGCGGTGCGCGTCCATCCTGGTGGTGCCACTGTGGCGGAGGAAAACGTTGTCCCGTTTTGCACACGAAAGCGCACCCGGCTAAAACATCGGCCAGTGTCTGCGCCAGTATTTGAATTTCTGACGTTGTAGGTAATTGACTGCGTGCTGCGCATATCAAAGGTCGCGGCGACACCAGTGGGCGTCTGCGTGTAGGTGGCGACAATCGCTGCCTGCCCTGCCGACACAAACAGTCCACTGGCGAGGGTGAGCAACCATGCGCAAATTTTTATTTTCATGTTTTTCCCTTGCATCAATGGTCAGCGGTCAATGGTTCGCCGCGCATAACGGATATTGCTGCCCTTGACACCGGTGGAAAATATTTCCACCTGGAACCAGGCGGAATCGCCACCGACCAATATTGGTGTCACCGGCTGGCCGACGGCATGGGCGACATTGTTGACCAACCCCTGACAACGCACAATGCCGGTGAGTGTCATGGTGCCGCCCGCAATGGTCAGCCCGCCGTAGCTGATTTCCTCACCCTCGATATCGAGCAATCCGGCACTCAGAAATTTTGTGTTGGTGTCCAGTTGAATCGATGCCAGCGGTGTGCAGTTTGCCGCCAACACAGTGCGCAATTGCGTCACCGGATACACCACATCGTCCCGGGCGTGGTTGCTGGCAACGTTGGAAATGGTACCCACCGGCTGCCCACGGGTGACCCCGGTAAAGGAATTGGCGGTGACGCCGGTATAACGGACAAATTCGCCGCTGCCGGTCATGTCATCCTCGACCTGCAAAATGCCGGCAGTGGGAAAGCGGGCGGTGGTGAACACATTCAATGTGCCTGACACCGTCGGAAAACCGGTGCGGACTTTGGTCGCCGGCAAATTGGCATAGACCGTGAACGTGCCGCCGCCCAATGCCTGCGCCGCGGGCGCGGTTGGATTAGGGTCGATGGTGCTGCGGTACCAATCAAGATTTTGCGCCCAGCGCCGTTGTTCGGCCTCCAAGCCACTGTCCGCCAGAAAAAACGCCTGCATTGAGCCGACATGGCTGCCGCTCGACAATGTGCTATTGGCAAGCTGGTGACCGAGTGCACCGGCCAGGAACACCATCACCACGAGTAAAAACAACACTACAATCATCAGGAACCCGCTTTGACGGTGGCTGATGTTCATGGGAAATTCCTCGGACTCACGGTGGCGGTAAAGGTTTTGGCAATGGTATTTTGGGTGGCTGTAAAGGCAATATTGATGTAATACACCGACGCCGGCACGCCAGTGGCGGCACCAGTGCGGGTAAGGAAAGTCATACTCAGCGCGCTGATTCCGGTCGACAACGGCTGGGTATTGCGCATCAA
>JAYTBF010000070.1:0-5466 GCA_043737175.1 Burkholderiales bacterium | reverse complement strand
CATGGCAATCTGCCGAGGACATCAAGCGCGCGTTGGTCGAGCAACTTTATCGTCCGGTGCGTTGGATCGAAACCATCCAGGCCATTGCCGCGACCGGTGTGTCGCATGTGGTCGAATGTGTGCCGGGAAAAATTCTGACGGGGCTGAACAAACGCATTGATGCCAATTTAAATTGTATGGCGGTCACCGATTTGGCCTCGTTGGATGCAGCCATCCTCGCAACCCAGTAAAGTAAAGCCCATGACAAAACCATTGGACGGAAAAATAGCATTGGTCACCGGCGCCACCCGAGGCATTGGTGCGGCGATTTTGCAGCAGCTGGCCGATGCCGGTGCCACTGTGATCGGCACTGCCACCTCGGCGGCGGGTTGTGCCACCATTCAGGCTGCCATTGATGCCGGTGAGGCTGGGTTGGAAAAAAAAGGGTTGGGCGCGGTGTTAAACGTCAAGGACGCCGCGCAGAGTGATGCCTTGATCAAACAAATCGAAGAAAAATTCGGCCCGATTTCGATTTTGGTCAACAACGCCGGCATTACCCGCGACAATTTGCTGATGCGCATGAAAGACGACGATTGGTCGGATGTCATCGACACCAATTTATCGGCGATCTTTCGCTTAAGCCGCGGTGTGATCAAAGGCATGATGAAAGCCCGCAGCGGTAAAATCATCAATATCGCCTCGGTGGTCGGTTTTATGGGTAACCCCGGGCAAGTCAACTATGTCGCCGCCAAAGCGGGCATGGTCGGATTCAGCAAGGCGCTGGCGCGCGAAGTCGGCAGCCGCAATATCACCGTAAACTGTGTGGCACCGGGTTTTATCGAAACCGATATGACCAGTGGATTATCGGCGGATCAGGTGACAAAACTGATTGCCAACGTGCCGCTTGGCCGCTTGGGACAGGCAAATGACGTTGCGGCGGCGGTATTATTTCTGGCCTCGCCGGCTGCGGATTATATTACCGGTAACACCATTCATGTGAATGGCGGAATGCACATGGATTAGCAGGTTGAATCGAATAATGTTGTAACTACGCGCAATTTTGTGGTTTTGGTAAAATGAAACTGTTTATTAATTTAAGGGTGTAACAAATGGATAACATTGAAGCTCGCGTTAAAAAGATCGTCGCTGAACAACTTGGCGTTGCCGAGGCCGACATCAAGAATGAATCGTCGTTTGTCGAAGATCTGGGCGCGGACTCGCTCGATAACGTGGAACTCGTCATGGCCTTGGAAGAAGAGTTCGAGACCGAGATTCCAGATGAAGCCGCGGAAAAAATCACCAATGTGCAGCAAGCCATTGATTTTGTTTCGGCAAACCTTAAAAAGTAATTATTTCATCGCATAACGAAGGCTGCCGGTCATCCGTGATCGGCAGCCTTTTTTGCTTTGAGCGCATTGTTTCCGCTGGGAAAGTAATGCGCAATCGGGTCCGTTTTATGTGTCTTTGTGCATGCGTGTCATACTTTTTTTACGTTTAGCACGATCATCAACCAGGGTTTTCAAATGAGCAAGCGTCGCGTCGTCATTACAGGTTTGGGCATTGTTTCGCCGGTAGGAAATACCGTCGCCGAAGCTTGGGACAACATTATTAATGGCCGTGGTGGCATCGCGCCGATCACCCGTTTTGATGCCAGCGTATTACCAACCCGCATCGCCGGTGAAGTGAAGAACTTCAACCCCGGTGATTGGATGTCGCCCAAAGAAGTGCGCCGCATGGATACATTTATCCATTTTGGCCTTGCTGCCACCAAAATGGCACTCGATGACTCCGGCCTGATTGTGACCGACGAAAACTCTGAATTTATCGGTGTCAACGTCGGCTCCGGCATTGGTGGTCTGCCGATGATCGAAGACAATATTCGTGAAATGATCGCCAAAGGCCCGCGCCGTTTGTCGCCGTTTTTTGTACCGGGATCGATCATTAATATGGTCGCCGGCATGATTTCGATTCAATACGGCGTCAAGGGCCCGAATGTGTCGATGGTGTCGGCCTGTACCACTGCCTCGCATTGTATTGGTGACGCCGGCCGTATGATCGAATACGGCGACGCCGATGTCATGATTGCCGGGGGCGCCGAGGCGACCATTTGTATGGCGGGCATGGGTGGATTTTGTTCGGTCAAGGCCTTGTCCGAGCGTAATGACTCACCTGAAACCGCCAGCCGACCGTTTGACCGTGATCGGGATGGTTTTGTATTGGGTGAGGGTGCCGGGATTTTGATTTTGGAAGAGCTCGAACACGCCAAAGCGCGTGGTGCAAAAATTTACGGCGAGTTACTCGGTATGGGCATGAGTGCCGATGCCAAACACATTACCGCGCCCGATATGGATGGCCCGCGTCGCGCCATGTTGGCGGCGATGCGCAACGCCAAAGTCAATCCGACCGAGGTGCAATATCTGAATGCCCACGGCACCTCGACTCCACTTGGTGACGCCAACGAGACACTTGCGGTGCGCGCCGCTTTTGGCGCCCACGCTGACAAACTGGTGATGAATTCCACCAAATCCATGACCGGCCATTTGTTGGGTGCCGCCGGTGGTGTTGAGGCGGTGTTCACGGCGCTGGCGGTGCAAAATCAAATTTCACCACCGACCATCAATATTTTTAATCAGGATCCGGCGTGTGATTTGGATTACTGCGCCAATACCGCACGCGACATGAAGATCGATGTGGCGATGTCCAATTCGTTCGGTTTTGGCGGGACCAACGGCACCATTGTCGTCCGACGATTTCAGTAGGAAATGAAACGTTTTTTTGTATTTTCATTTCTGATCACGCTGGTCGTGATCGGCGCGGGTGGTTGGTGGGGATGGCAATTTGCCCATCAACCGTTGCCCGTTCCGAATCCGAGTGCAGCGTCATCTCCCATGGCAGCGTCATCTCCCAGCTTTGAATTTACGGTTGAACGCGGCACCTCTCTCAAAGCACTTGCCAAAAAACTCGCCGAAGCGGGTCTGTTGGCCGAGCCACACGGACTGTGGATGTTGGGTCGGATCACCGGCCAGACCACCGGTATACAGGCGGGCACCTACCGACTCGAAGCCCCCATTTCGCCGCTGGCCTTGCTCAAAAAAATGAACGACGGTGACGTCGTGACCATTGATATTACTTTCGTTGAAGGCATCACCTTTCGGCAAATGCGCGAGGCATTGGAGACCAATGCCACATTAAAAATAACCTTAAAAGGTCTGTCCGATCAGGAAGTATTAAAACGGGTTGGCGCGACGGAAAAACATCCGGAAGGATTATTTTTTCCAGATACCTATCGTTTTTCAGCGGGTATTTCTGATCTTGATATTTTGAAAAATAGTTATCAAATCATGCAAAAGCGTTTGGCGGAAGCCTGGGCGCAGCGCGAGCAAGGCCTGCCGTATCGCTCTCCATACGAAGTGTTGATCATGGCCTCCATCATTGAAAAGGAAACCGGCCGTGTTGATGAGCGGCCGTTGATTGGCTCGGTGTTTATCAATCGTCTGCGTATCCCCATGCGTTTACAAACCGACCCGACTGTCATCTACGGCATGGGTCTATCGTTTGATGGCAATATTCGTAAACGTGATCTGACTGCCGACACGCTTTACAACACCTATACGCGTGATGGTCTGCCACCGACGCCGATTGCCATGCCGGGGTGGGGTTCGTTATTGGCGGCGGTGAAGCCGGATAAGAGTGACAAGTTATATTTTGTGGCGACCAAAAAAGGTGATGGTTCGCATTACTTTTCAAAGACATTGACGGAGCACAATAGCGCCGTTGCCAAATACCAGTTGGGCAGATAAGGGTTTCAGTAGTTACGCATGAGCGCTAAATTTATTACATTCGAAGGCATCGACGGCGCAGGCAAATCGTCACACCTCAATTTTGTGGCCGACTATTTGCGCGCCAAACAAATCGAAGTGGTGATCACCCGTGAGCCGGGTGGCACACCGATTGGCGACGCCATTCGTGAGTTGGTATTAAATCAACCGATGCACGGCGAGACCGAGGCCCTATTGATGTTTGCCTCACGCCGGGAAAATCTGGCGGTGGTGATTGAACCGGCATTGGCACGTGGTGCGTGGGTGGTGTGTGATCGATTTACTGATTCTTCTTATGCATATCAATGCGGAGGCCGGGGATTAAACACCAGCACCATCGCGCTTCTTGAGCAATTTGTGCATGGAAAGCGCCAGCCAGAGCTGACTTTCATTTTTGATACGCCCATCGCCGTCGCGCGTGAGCGCCTCGACAGCAACACCACCAACCCCGATAAATTTGAGCGCGAACAAAACGAATTTTTCACACGTGTGCGTGACACCTACCTGGCGCGGGCGCAACAATTTCCGGCGCGTATCAAGGTGATCGATTCATCACGATCACTCGATGCCATTCGCGCTGATTTATCGGTGCATCTCGATCGATTGCTGGCCACATGATCGATATTCTTCCCTGGCAGCGTGACACCCTGAGTGAACTCATCGGCCGGGGTGAACGGCTGCCGCACGCTTTATTGGTGCACGGCCGCAGTGGTGTCGGCAAAGTTGAATTTGCCCGTAGTCTTGCGCAGTCGTTATTGTGTGAATCCCCCGAGCAGGGTTTGGCGTGTGGGCAGTGCCACGCCTGCGGCTGGTTTTCAAAAGGCAATCACCCCGATTTTCGCGAGTTATTGCCCGAGGCGCTGGTGGATGACGACGCCTCCGACGAGGCGGCTGCCGATACCGATAGCAAAGACAAAAAGAAAAGCAAAGAAATCAAGATTGACCAGATTCGTGGCATCGCCGATTTTATGACCCTCTCGACCCATCGGAATGGTTATCGGGTGTTGTTGATCCACCCGGCCGAAGCCATGAATCTCGCCGCCGCCAACGCGCTGCTCAAAACGCTCGAAGAGCCAGCGGCACGCACGGTGATTTTGTTGGTGACCGACAAACTCGGTCGCCTACTGGCGACCGTGCGCAGCCGTTGCCAAAAAGTATTGGTACCCACACCAGACACGGCCGTGGCCTTGGCTTGGCTCAAGACGCAGGGTACGGCCAATGCCGATGCAGATGACGCACTCGTCGCCAGTGGTGGCGGGCCACTCGATGTTATCGCCTTCGCCGAAGCCGACTATCAACAAGTGCGCAAAGCGTTTGTGTCGGCCTTGTCGGAATCCGCCATGGACTACGCGTTAACCGCGCAAAATTTTGAAAAGGCCGAACTCGCCAATTTATTGACGTGGCTGCAAACTTGGGTCAATGACCTGATTGCCGAGCGCATGACCGGCGTCGTCAACCACCACCGTGACCAGGCCAAGGCCATCACCCGCATTGCCCGCCAAATCGAGCTGCCGAAGGTTTTTCGCTATGAAAGTGAGCTTCGCCAAACAAGACGGTTGATAAATCATCCGCTCAATGCGAGACTGTTGCTCGAACAACTGTTAATTGGTTATAAACAAGCCATCCGGCCCGTTCATTCTTGAGCGTTTCATAAATGATGACATTACAA
>JAYTBF010000069.1:0-5492 GCA_043737175.1 Burkholderiales bacterium | reverse complement strand
CGGCGTTCGGCGTTCGGCGTTCGGCGTTCGGCGTTCGGCGTTCGGCGTTCGGCGTTCGGCGTTCGGCGTTCGGCGTTCGGCGTTCGGCGCCATCTTTTATGATTACCCGAGGAAACGCGAGCAGTCTATCTAATTTGGCAACTCAAAATCATTAATGATGTGGGATTGCACGCAGGTGGATAAAAATCCTTGCAGATTAAAGTCCGGGTCCTCGGTCATGGCCGCTTCCAAAGCTTCTTCAAGCGGTTGTTTTGTCGCCACCGCCATCAAAAATGCATGTTCGCCAGCGGATAGTTTTTGGATCAACACTTCAAATTCACGGCGGTAAACCACAAAATGGGCCGCCGGTGTTTCCCAATCAATCTGCGCATCACCACCATTGTCCGCATAGTCGGGCTGGTTGACCTGCCATATCTGCAGCAGCGGATAGGGTGACGACAAAAAAGTGACGGCGGGATGCAACTTGAAACCCAGCGCGCCCATTTGTTCGATTGGAATAGATGCCAAACGCGCCGAATCGAGTGGCGCCGCACCAGCGGCGTGAAACGCCGTATGCCATTGCCACTCAAGTGCGGCGACGTCGGCCAGATACGGCAGCTCAAACGCATGTGGATAGCCACGCAAAAATTGGCCAAACTCGCGGCCGAATTGATTTAAGTCACCGGCGCGTGACGGCGTTTCTGCAATAAATACAAACGCCGCCTCGGTAAAAAACACCTCGCCGACAATGTTTTTTACCACCGGATAAAGGTCCGCCAAGGTATTGGCAAGGTTGCTGAAAACATTGTGTCGGTAAATTGCCAGTCGACGTTGAGCAGATAGGCCGTCGTCAATAATTTCGTTGGCAATTTCGGTATGCGATGCCACCGGCACCCGTGACAACAGCGCCTGTTTGAGTTGTTTCTGGATGGTCAACAGATCAGGCGGCATTGCTACACACCTTGGCGCGCAAGATTTCCGTAGCGCGTGTTGCTTCGCCGAGCAACACATCGAGTTTTGGAATATCGGTATCCCATTCGATCAACGTCGGCACGGCACCAAACCGGCCAATGGCATATTCATACAATGCCCAAACCTCCGCGGCAACACGATCCCCGTGGGTGTCGATCAAAATTTCGCCGGTATCCTGAAATCCGGCAAGGTGAATTTCACCGACGCTGGCTAGTGGGATGGCGTCAATGTACTGGTAGGCATCGAACCGGTGATTACGACTGTTGGCGTAGATATTGTTGACATCGAGCAAAATCTGGCAACCCGCCTGTGATGCGAGCGACGCTACAAATTCCCACTCGGGAATGCTCGACGACTTGAACTGCAGGTAGCTTGATACGTTTTCGATCAGGATCGTGCGCCGCAAAACGTCTTGCACCCGGCCGACCTTTGCAACCATGTGTGCCAATGCCGCCGGTGTGTAGGGCAGCGGCAACAAATCGTTGGTGAACTCACCGTTGACGCCGACCCAACAAAGATGCTCGGACACCAGCGTCGGTTCAAAACGATCCACCAGCCGTTTGAGTTTTTGCAAATGGATGTCATCAATTGCATCAACCGAACCAATCGACAAACCGACGCCATGCATCGAGAGTGGGTATCGATCACGAAACCACGCCAGGTAGGCAAGCGGCTGCCCGCCCTCGCCAAAAAAATTCTCGCTGTGGACTTCAAGGAATCCCAACGGCGGCGTTAATGCTTGCAGGTCCTGATAATGCGGCGGCCGCAGGCCGATACCCGCGCGCAACGGATTAATCACTTGCATATTGTTTGCCCGTCATGGCAGATGCACAAAATAATTCACCGTTGGCCGACATGCCGGCATGCTGGTTTCCACACACCGGCAAGAGGTGACACACCGGCCGGTTGGCTGGCGACGGATGCCGCCAACCAACCGAGCACGATTTTTCTATTTCTAACAAACCGATTTAACCGGGGTATTTACCTGCTGGTGCGGCTGGCATAGCAGGCTTATCTTCAGCCTTGGCCGCCGCTTTCAACTTGCCGCCCATTTTTTCACACGAACCTTTGGCGACATATTTCCACTCTTCCGGCAGATTGTCCGCGGCCGCTTGACCCGCGCAAGAATGTTTGGCCGTACCGCAATCGTTTTGCGCTTTTTTGGCGACGCCAAGACACTTTTCTTTGGCTTCTTTTTTCTCTTGCGCCATCACCGCGCCACTGACCGATGACAAGGCAACCAGACCGGCAATTGCCGACGACAGAATCAATTTGCTGTTCATTAATTTCTCCATAAAGTTGATGACAAGTGCGCCCCAAGACAACAGGCGACATTTTGCTTACGGGCGGTACACCGGCTTGGATTCATTTCGTTGCAGCCGATTCGACTATTTCCACAGCAGCCGGTGGGTTGCTGACGTGGCTTGCCCATGCAGTTTACCGTGCTCAGGCCGCAGCCGCGCCGCGACGGTAGGGCCGGCATTAATAATTTCAAGCCCGCCTTGGTAAAAATATTCTGGCGCGAAAATCCTTGAAATATTTCAGATTGCGCCTATCTGATAGACATGCGGTTGATATGTAACGGTTGGTGTTTGAAATCAACCACGCATTTCACATAACTGATTTGAAAGGAATTAAATATGAATACGCTCGTTCGCTGGCATAACCGCCATCGCCAAAACCCCCTCGCGAACTCATCGTTACCTGTCGATGATTTGTTTGCCACCTTTTTTCGCCCCGCCACCAGCGGCGCACCGGAAATTCGCCTAGACGTAAGCGAAGACAAACAATCGTACCGCGTCAGCGCCACACTGGCTGGTGTGAAAAAGGAGGACATTCAGCTCGCCGTCAATAACAACGAAGTGACGATTGAAGTTGAATTCAAACGCGACAGCGGTGTCGTGGAAGATGAAAAAGCATTACATCGTGAACGCTTCTACGGCAAAACATCGCGCGCCTTTGCGGTCGCCGAAGACATCGACGAAGCCAATATCGACGCCAAATATGTCGACGGGGTGTTGCACTTAACGCTGCCGAAAAAAGCCCAGGTCAGCGCCAAACGTATCACCATCAATTAATTTTTAACCGTTCGAAAGCGTGGGGCCATGTGGGAGACGCGTTAGTCTCCGGCATGGTCCCTTTTCATTGCAATAAAGTTAACCAATACCGCATTTATACTCTGACACCATTTTCAATCCGCACCCCACCGCATTACCGCAGCACCGACCCCGGATAACCCAGCTGCCGCCACGCTTCAAATACCGTCACCGCCACGGCGTTCGACAAATTCAAACTGCGATTGTCCGGCCGCATCGGCAAGGTCACCCGTTGTGCAGGCGGAATATTCGCCAACACGTCATCCGGTAAACCACTGGTCTCGCGGCCAAACACCAACACATCATCTTCCCGGTATTTCATTTCATCGACACGCAGTGTGCCGCCGGTTTCCACTGCAATCAAACGCCGCCCGGCCAATTCGGCGCTGTCGCGGCACGACACCCAGTTGGGGTGATGGATCACATTGGTAAGCTCGTGATAATCAAGCCCGGCCCGCCGCACGCGTTTGTCGTCCCACTCAAAGCCAAGTGGATAAACCAAATGTAAACGCGCACCAGTATTGGCGCACAGCCGAATCACGTTGCCGGTGTTGGGTGGAATTTCCGGTTGGTGTAACACCACATCAATCATCGATTTGCTCCATCCAAAACCGCGCGCGCCACCACCCAGGCATCGACCCTCGCGGCGCCGGCTTTTTTTAATACCTTGGCGGCTTCGGACAAAGTTGCGCCGGTGGTCATGACGTCATCTATCAACACAATGTGTTGGCCGGCAACCGCGTCGGCGCAATCGAACGCGCCTTGAATATTTTTTAGTCTTGCCTGACGTGACAATCCTGATTGCGGTGGGGTATCACGAATGCGCAACATGGTTTGATGCGCCACTGGAATTTTCAATAGTTGACCGAGCCGATCGGCGATCAACGCCGATTGATTAAAACCGCGTTCGGCCAAACGACGATTGGCAAGTGGCAGGGCAACCAGTGTGAGTTCGGCTGGTGTTAGAACAGTTGGTGTTAGAACGGCTGGGTTTAGGCTGTTGGCTGGGTTTAGGCTGTTGGCTTGATCTGCCTCGTTGCCCACGCCGTTGGCCAATTTATTGGCCAAGCTGTTGACCACAGCAGCCGCGAGTGCGCCGGCAAAAAAATCAACCAACACCAAGTTGGCATTAAATTTAAACGATTGGATCAAACGATCGAGCGGAAATTGATATTGATAGACCGCCAAGGCGTGATCAATTGCGAGTGGCGCGGCCAGACAGGCACCACAACGGTTAAGGTGATTTGGCGCGGCACATCCGGGGCAGCCATGCGCATTGTGTGGCAGCGTCGCCCGACAGGGCACACATAACACGGCGGCATCGGCGGCGTCACACAGCACACAATCCTGACGCACATCGGTCAGACGCGCACGGCTGAACACCCCGGTGGTCGGTGCAATGGCTGAAATGGCTGAAATAGGTGGTGGGGTCACAAAAACCTCATGCCAACAGTTTGACCAATTGTCGTTTTACCGGCCAGCGAAAGTTGACATTGAACAGGGGTTTCTTCATAGTTGAATTCTATCTGTTCACGCTCGGGAAATATTGATGAATCATGCCGTCACGTCCGCCACGCCAAACACCGCAACCACGCCAAACACCACCACCGCACCATCAACGGCGCCGTCCACATCGCCAATGGCCGCTGCCGGACAAACCATCAATGTGTCGAAACGCTGGCAACCGTCCGCCGAGAGTTTTACTTTGGTGGAAATTGAGGCCTTGTTTGATTTGCCGTTCAACGATTTGATGCATCGCGCACATACCGTGCACCGCGAACACCACGACGCCAATCGGGTGCAGTTGTCCACCTTGTTGTCGATCAAAACCGGCGGCTGCGCCGAAGATTGTGGTTATTGCCCACAAGCGGCGCGTTATCAAACCGGTGTGGAAAACGAAAAAATGCTCGATGTGGCCGAAGTGGTGGCGACCGCCAAACTTGCCAAACAAAACGGTGCCTCGCGTTTTTGTATGGGTGCCGCATGGCGCGGTCCGAAACAACGTGATCTGGATCCGGTATTGGAAATGGTGCGCGAAGTCAAAGCGCTGGGACTGGAAACCTGTTGCACCCTCGGCATGTTAAAAGACGGCCAAGCCGAACAACTGCGTGACGCCGGCCTAGATTATTACAATCACAATCTCGATACCGCGCCGGAATTTTACGGCGACATTATTTCAACGCGTGAATATCAAGACCGCCTCGACACCCTTGGCCGCGTGCGTAATGCCGGCTTGAATGTATGCTGCGGCGGTATTGTCGGTATGGGTGAATCACGCCGCGAACGCGCCGGTTTGGTCGCCCAATTGGCGGCGCTCACGCCGCAACCCGAGTCGGTGCCGATCAACTATCTGGTGCAAGTTGAAGGCACACCCTTGCACGAAAAATTGCAGGGCGAAAAAGTGATCGACTGGACCGAGTTTGTGCGCACGGTGGCGGTGGCACG